>JBKJTD010000403.1:0-3058 GCA_046590915.1 Vicinamibacterales bacterium | reverse complement strand
GCGGCGATCATGCCCGCCAGCACGTCGCCGGTGCCGCCGGTGGCCATGCCGGCATTGCCGGTCATATTGACGCTCAGTCGCCCGTCAGGCGAGGCGACGACGGTCCTGTGGCCTTTGAGCACGACGTGCAACTGTCGTGCGGTGGCGACGTCCCTGGCGACATCCAGCCGATGCGCCTGAACTGCATCGACGCTCACGTCCAGGAGCCGGGCCATTTCCCCAGGGTGCGGGGTGATGACAATCGGCACGTCCTCGCGGCCCTGCAGGCGATCGGCGTCGCCGGCAAACGCGTAGAGCGCGTCCGCGTCCACAACCACCGGCACACCCGCGCGCTCCACGACCGCCTGCACAAACGCCGTGGTCGAGGGGCCGCGGCCCAGCCCTGGACCGAGTACGATCACGTCCGCGTCAAACTCAACGACCGGATCCACGGCCTCAAACGCAATTTCACCGCCCGCCGTTTCTTCCAGCGGCATCGTCATGTACTCGACGCCCAGACCGGCGAGGATGGGGAGGCATGACCGGGGCGTGGCGATGGTGACCAGTCCCGCTCCAGAGCGGAGCGCGGCCATGGCGGTCAGATGTGCGGCGCCGGTCTTGCCGACCGAGCCGGCAACGACCAGTATGCGGCCGTAGTCGCCCTTCTGGCTGTCGCCCGGGCGAGGATGCACATGGCGGCGCATGCCCTCCTTGGTGAGCAGCTCCACCCAGGGGCCGTCGACACCTTGAATGATGGACTGCGGAATCCCGATGTCTGCAACCACCAGGCTGCCGACATGGTGTTCTGCAGGTGGAAGGATGTGCGGGATTTTTGGCGCGCCGAATGTGACCGTCAGCGACGCCTCAACCGCCGGTCCCGGAACCGATGCGTCACTGGCGTCCAGTCCGCTGGGTAGATCGATTGAAACCACGGGGGTGTCCGAGGCGTTCAGGTCGTCCACAATCGATTCCGCGAGGCCCGACAGCGGGCCTTTGAGCCCCGTTCCAAACATCGCATCAATCACGACGTCGGCCGCCAACACGGCCGGCGCGTGCAACTCCCAGGCAGCCGCGTCGGCAATTTCCACGACGTCAATCGACAAATTGGCGAGGATCTGCAGGTTGGCCCGCGCGTCGCCGCGGACGTCCGCCTCTCGGCCCACGAGGAACACCGACACGTCCACGCCGCGATCGAGCAATGTGCGCGCCGCCACAAAGCCATCGCCGCCGTTCTGGCCCTTGCCGCACAGCACCGCGTAGCTCAGGGTGGCGGCGGCCTCGAACGTGGCTTCAATGGCGGTGACGACCTGACGACCGGCGTTTTCCATCAGGACGATCGACGGCAGCCCAATGTCATCGGAGGTCCGCCGGTCGGCTTCGCGCATCTGCGCGGCGTTGAGGACTCGCATACTGGCGTTACCGAGCGTACTATACGCGCACGTATGAGCGCACTTCAGGCAGTCGTATATGTGAATGGACGAATTACGTTGGCGGCCGACGCGGTGGTCCCGGTGTTTGACCATGGGTTTCTCTACGGCGAAGGAGTCTACGAGACGCTGCGTACCTATCGCCGCGAACCGTTCCTGTTCAGGCCTCACATGGACCGGCTGCGTCGCTCCGCCGGCCTGATGGCACTCGACGTCCCCTTTACCGACGCCCAGTGCCAGACCTGGATTGCCGAGACGATGGCGGCGCACGACCGGCTGCTTGGCCCATTACCCGAGGCCTACATCCGCATCCTGCTCACCCGCGGTGTGGGCGCACTCACGTACCACCCCGACGCCTGTCCCTCTCCGACGTTGGTCATCATCGTCAAACTCTTTCCGGCTCCCCCTGAGCGTACGTTCACGGACGGGATTACGGTGTCGCTGGTGGATGTCCGCCGCAACCACCCACGCGCGCTGAATCCGACGATCAAGTCGAACAATCTGCTCAACAACGCCCTCGCGATGCAGGAAGCCCTTCGCCACAACGCGGAGGAAGCCCTGATGCAAAACCACGACGGCCACATCGTCGAGTGCTCCCAGTCCAACTTCTTCATTGTGAAAGACGGGCGCCTGCACACAGCGCCACTCACTGACGGGCTGCTGCCCGGCATCACCCGACAGTTTGTAATGGACCTGGCTGGCGAGCTCGGAGTGCAGACCGACGAGCGCTCATTCACGCCCGACGATGTCTATGCGGCCGATGAAGCGTTCATCACCGGCACGACACGCGAGGTCACGCCGGTGGTGCGGGTTGGAAACCAGATCATCGGGGGCGGTTCGCCTGGAGCCGTTAGTCGTCGCCTGTTGGACGAATTCCGACGGCGAGTCAGCTGAAGAGATAACACATCGAGACATGAAGGGCTGGGAGGTTTTTTTAATTTAAGAACTCTCAGCCCTCCATGGCTCGTTGTGAAATACCTCTACTCGTAGTCAGACATCGGCGGGCACGCGCAGACGAGATTGCGGTCGCCGTAGGGGTTATTGATGCGCGAGATCGTCGGCCAGAACTTGAACTGGCGGAGTGATTCCACGGGATAGGCCGCCTGTTCGCGGGTGTAGGCGTGGTTCCACTCGGTCGCCGAGACGTCCTGGGCCGGGTGCGGCGCGTTCTTGAGCGCGTTGTCGACCTTGTCGGCCTTGCCGCTGATGACGTCCTGCACTTCGCCGTGGATGGCGATCATGGCGTCGCAGAAGCGATCGAGTTCATCCTTTGGCTCACTCTCTGTCGGCTCCACCATCAGCGTACCGGCCACCGGGAACGAGACGGTTGGCGCGTGAAAGCCGTAGTCCATCAAGCGCTTCGCGATATCGGTCTCATCCACGCCGTGGGCCTTGAATGGGCGCAGATCAAAAATGAGTTCGTGAGCGACGCGTCCGTTGGCCGCCGAGTACAAGACCGGGTAATGGCCCTGCAGGCGCGCCTTGATGTAGTTGGCGTTGAGCATCGCGTATTTGGTCGCGGCGGTCACGCCTTCCCCGCCGAGCATGCAGATGTAGCCGTACGAGATCAGCAGAATGCTCGCGCTGCCCCATGGTGCTGCCGAGACCGCGTGCACCGGCGACGCGCCGCCGGTCGAGATCACGGGATGTCC
>JBKJTD010000085.1:0-2679 GCA_046590915.1 Vicinamibacterales bacterium | reverse complement strand
CCGGCACGAAGGCGAACCCGAAGTTCACGCCCTACGACGGTTTCGCCCTCGACCTCCCGCACATCTCGGTACCCCGTTTCGTGGATCTCGACGGCGACGGCAAATCCGACGTCGTGTCGGGCTCGGTCTCCGGCGGCCTGGTGTTTTTGAGAGCAAAGTAGCGCGGCCTGAATTTGCACGTGCGCCAAAGTGCACAGCGCCGGTGCGGATAATGCCCTACATTCGACCCATGACCGAAACGAAGCACGACCCGAACATCGACGAGAAGATCAACCCGACCGAGAAGCCGGACGTCGATCCAGTCCCTGATCCCGACGCCCCCGAGCGCGCGAATCCGGATGTGCACGAGGGTGCCAAGGACGAGCAGGTCGGCGACCGTGTGGGTCCAGGCGCGGGCTACGACATCGAGCCCGAGAAGGTCAAAGACACGGGCGGCGTTTCGTAGAGCTCAGGCCTTCCATTCGAGGCCGCGAATGGGCGGGTCCCACTCGGACGGGCTCACGCCAGGCGCGGACCGCGCCCATACACCCTTGGTCGGTTTGCCGCGCAAGTGGCTCACGACCAGCCGGTGCGCGAGGTTGAGCCCCGGCAGTAGTGAGTGGAAGCCAGCGAACTGGAGCAGGGCTTTGTCTTTAAGTTCCCAATAACCGAAGTCGTCCGGACGCACGCAGACGAGCTGGGTGCGATCGATAAACGAAGGCACGGCCCCCTTGAACGGCACGGTGCCGTCGCCGGTATCTTCCCGCGCAACATCATCGGTCGCCTCCCACTTGTTGCAGCGGTCCTCGCCGGTCAACTCGAAAAACGGCTTGCCGCCCTTCTCTGTGATCTGCAGGCGCACGCGTGTGGTGGCGTCCACGCCCACCACACATAACCACCCGGCCGCCGATCCCACTCGCGTCGCCGAGAGGTCCAGTCGTTCGATGCGACGACGATGGGCGTGTGCGTGGGAGAGCATGTCGGACAGTATGTGGCGGGCGGTGGTGCGACGCTCGGAGAGCGAGCCCCGCTTCTGGAGACCGTGGAGCCGAATAAATTCGGCGAGCGTGTCGATGACGCCGTGCTGCCAGGTGTCCACGTTGTAGAGGTCGTCGGGCATACCGTCTGCGGTCGCGATGCTGCCGCGAAAACTGGGCAGCAGATGGTAGAGCGCCGGCGTCAGTCTGGCCGCTTCGCGTTCGCGCGAGTTGGACGACAGTTCGGATCCCAGACTCGCCGTGCCCGTGACGACTTTGATCGGCGCCTCCAGGGATCCACGGAACGGCGTACCCAGCGTCGCCACCTTCTCCACCTGCGCGGTGATGCCTCGTCGCTGAAGGTATCCCGCAATCACGAGTCCACCCATGGAGTGGCCGACCAGGTTGACCATGGGTTCGTCACCAAATCCCGCTTCGTGGTAATGACGCATCAACTTGGTGCGCGCGATGACTTCGTCGACAAATACATCGAGCTGGCGTTCGATCACATCGAGTGGTTGTCGCCAGTCATACGGAAACGGGTACACCGGCACGGGTTGGTCGCGATGTTCGGTGAGGTTGTATCGCAGCTCTTCGATGAATGCGCCGTACGGCGTGCCGAACACGGCCGTGGGCACCACACGTGCGGGTTCCTGCAGTTCGTAGCGCAGGTCATCCGGGTGCAGCAGGATGCGGTCGTAGTTCTTGTTGAGGAGTGAGGACCACACCGTCTCTGGGGTCACGGCGTACGCGTCCTGCAGATCACTCGCGGTGATACCCGGAACCACGATGACGGGGTTGGGCAGGGGCATGGTCGACTACTGGTACTCGGGTAGTATTCTCTCAAATTCGGCCGTGATGGCCGCAACACGTGCCGGCCATAACGCGCGCGCGTCTCCCGACTCGGCCGCGGTCTCAAGCTCGGCCGCCATGGTCTCAACGGTAGCGGCCCCCATCATGCCGCATCCTCCGCGCAAGTCGTGCGCCTGTGAACGGAGCACCGCCGCGTCGCCGCGGGCGGCGGCCTCACGCAGCCCCGCCAGCGTCTGCCGTGAGTGTTCCGCAAACACACGCACCGTGTCGGCCCAGTCGTCCCCAAGGACCGCCCGCTGTTCGTGCAACCGATCACGCGTCCCGGCACGTGTGGCACCGGTCGTGTGCGCCGAGGCGGTGGACGTGAGCTCCGGTACCCACCGCTCGAGGGCGTCGACCAGTTGTGTCAGCCGCACCGGTTTGGCGAGATAGTCATCCATCCCGGCGTCCAGACAACGCTCCCGTTCACCCTTGAAGGCGTTGGCCGTCATCGCCACGATCGGGACTCGTCGCACGGCACCACCGGCGATCTCGGTCGCGCGAATCCGGCGCGCCGACTCGTAGCCGTCCATGTCCGGCATCTGGCAGTCCATCAGCACGACGTCGTAAGGGACGCGGCGCACGGCCTCTATGGCTTCCACGCCGTTGCTTGCCTGATCGGCGCGGATCCCCAGCCGCCGCAACATCGCTGTCGCGACCATCTGGTTCGCCGGGTTGTCCTCCACGATCAACGCCCGCACCTTGCCGGCAGCCGCGCTGGGAGGCCGGATCTGCCGGCTCACCGCCGGCGCCGCAGGCAACAGGTCGGCGCTCGTGGGTTCCACGGGCACCCGCACGCGGAAGGTGCTGCCGGCGCCATGGGCGCTCTCAACGGTAATCGTCCCGCCAAGCAGTCGCGCGAGCCGGTCAC
>JBKJTD010000200.1:0-6336 GCA_046590915.1 Vicinamibacterales bacterium | reverse complement strand
GTTCAGGAACGCGATGACGAATCTGAAGGCCAACAATGCGGCAGGCGGCACACGAGCGGGGTCGTTCGCCTATTTCGGTGTGGGTACTGGGACGGCACCGCTGCCGATCTATCTCGCATACCTCAACGGCCGCACAGATGCTGCCAACGCTGCAGCGTACACGGGCGGCATCGCGACGTGGGCGAGCACGACGTTCGCGGCGCGCATGTCCCCGGCCAGCCCGTCACCCAACACGTCTGCTGGTGACCTTGAGGGGAACCTGACGCGTCGCAACAACGCGCTGGCCGCGGGTCTTCCGGCGAATTTCTTCATCCCGAATCCGCGCGTCAATGTGGTGGACGTCACCGACTCCGGTGCGTTCAGCGACTATCATGCGTTGCAGGTGGACCTGCGCCGCCGGCTCTCGAAGGGCCTCTCGGCGAGCGTGAATTATCAGTACGCGATCGAACGCGGGTCGGCCTTCGACGGCTTCAGTTTCGGCCGGACGATGGTCGACGGCGACAACGTGCGGCATGCCTTCAAGGGCCAGTGGGATTGGACCATTCCGGTGGGCCGTGGGCAGCGTCTTGGTGCCGACATGCACCCGTTGCTTGATGCCGTCCTCGGCGGCTGGAGCGTCAACGGTGTCGGCCGTATTCAGGCACGCACCATTAATTTCGGGAATGTCCGTCTGGTGGGTATGACCACCAAGGAACTGACCGACATGTACAAGTTCTACAAGCGGACCAACGCCACGACTGGTCGTGCCGAAATCTGGATGCTTCCCGAAGACGTGATTCTGAACACGCGTCGCGCGTTCAGCGTCAGCAACACGGGTGTTGCCGGGACGCCGTACACCGGGTACTCGACCAGCTTGGGTGCACCGACGGGCCGTTACATCGCGCCGGCCAACTCAGAGTCGTGCATCCAGACCCGCGGGGGTGATTGTGGTGTGCCACGGGCGGTGCTTATTCGCGCGCCATGGTTCACGCGGTTTGATGTGGGCGTGACGAAGCGCTTCAACGTCAGGGGCACCATGAACATTGAAGTCCGTGGCGATGTGTTGAACCTGTTTGACAACGTGAATTTTAATCCCGTTGCCAACCCCGGCACCGGCGCGACGATCTTCCAGGTCACGAGCGCCTACACCGACGCCAGCAACACCTACGACCCGGGTGGCCGTCTTGGACAGCTGATGATCCGGTTCAACTGGTAGAGACCAATAGTGCGCGGTGCGCGATGCGTAGTGCGCCGCAAGAAGTTGGGGGGCGGGTCCATTGGGCCCGCCCCTTTTTTTGTCTTCGGAGCCCGGCTGCTCCGTAACGTCAGCAGGAGTCGCTCTAGACTGGTAGCCCCGATGACCCGAACCTTTGTCTGTCTCGCCACGGTGTGCGCGGCGATGCTCGTGCCGACTCAGGCGCAGGAGCACGCGCGCCGATTGCTGCAAGTCGATTTTCTTGCGCTTGATGTGAACGCGGCATTGCTGCGCGACCTCGCTCCCTTTGATGTGGACCTGCGCATTGATGGCCGTCGCCGTCAGGTTGTCGCCCTCCGACCGATCGCGGCGGCACCGGAGGCCGCCGTGATGGAATCGGGTCTCGACGTCCCGTACGGCACCAGCCTTGACTCGGCGAGCGGGCGCACCGTTTTTCTGATGGTCGATCAGAATTCCTTTCGTGTCGGACAAGAGCCACCCATTCGGGCCGCCGTGATCGGCTTTCTCAAAGCGCTGGGACCCGAGGACTTTGTCACCGTGGTCGGGATGCCCTACGGTGGTGTGCCCGTGCGATCGACCAACGATCACCGGCGAGTGCAACAGGCTGTCGACATGCTCGTCGGTCAGCGCTCAGGCGATGAGACCGGTTCGGACATGGCGTGCCGTACGCGGTTGGTGCTTGAGTCGGTAGAAGCGCAGTTACAGACGTTCCAGCGGCGCACCATGCCGACCACGGTGGTGTTGTTCACCGCCGGCTTGGCCGCGCCCCGACGTGACGCGCCGTTTGCGCGCGCGCCCGGCATGTGTGAACTGCAGTCGGACCTGTTTTACCGTGTGGGTGTGGCCGCCGGCGCCGCACGAGCGAACTTCTACATTGCGCAGCCAGACGATGTGCGAGCACCGTCGGGTGCGGAACGTGAGTCGCTCAGTGGAAGCGACACCATGGCGTCCAGCAACCCACTCGCGGGTATTGAAAATCTGGCGGGTGTGACCCGTGGCGTGCGCGTGCCACTGACGGCGCAGGGCACGGGAGCGCTTGACCGTGTTGCCAGAGAGACATCGTCATACCTGGTGGCCGAGATTGAGCCGGAGCTGTCTGACTTCGACCCACGTGGCCGCCGGCTGGATATCCGCATCAGTCGTCCCGGCGTGACCGTACGTGCACGTCCGGAGATTACCTTTGCACGCGAGGTCGATCGCACCGGAGGGACTCGACTGACCGTCTCCGACATGTTGCTGTCAGCCGCCACCTTTGCCGATCTCCCCATGCGCGCCGGTGCCTACACGATGGCGGGGCCGGCAGGACAGGTGACCGTGATGGCGGTGGGGGAGCCCTTGGAGTCTGGTGTGACGTTGGCGTCCGCCGGTGCAGGCCTGATCGACGGCGACGGCCGACTCGTGGCGCGCTGGTCGGCCACCGACGCCGGCGAACTACCCATGATGGGCGCCATGCGTGTGGCGCCCGGTCGGTACCGCCTGCGAATCGCGGCGGTGGACGGGGCCGGTCGCGCCGGCGCGGCCGACTATCGTTTCGACGCGAGTCTCACACCCGTGGGGGCTCTGTCGCTGGGCGCGCTGGTGCTCGGGCTGTCACGCGACGGTCATCTGATTCCCAGGCTCGAATTTTCCTCGCAGCCCTCAGCCATCGCCTCGTTCGAGATTTATGGAGGTGCCCCCGGCACCGCCGTGACCGCGCTGCTCGAGATTGCCCGAACGATCGACGGCCCGACTCTGGTCTCGGTGCCATTGGCCCTTCAGGCGCAGGGTGCGGGCCGGTATCTCGCGATGGGCACGGTCCCCCTGGGCGCCTTGGCGCCAGGCGATTACGCCGTACGCGGCGTGCTGCGGCTTGAGAACGGCACGTCGGGCCGCACAATTCGGACACTACGAAAAATCCGTTAAGGGTCAGGAATTTTGCCCAGAAAAGTCCTCGTAGGTGCCCTTGAAGTCCTGCACCCCGGTCTCGGTGAATACCCAGAGACGCGTGGCCACTTCTTCAATCAGGTCCTGGTCATGGGTGACGAGGAACACGGTGCCTTCGAATTTTTGCAGCGCGACGTTGAGCGCGTTGATCGATTCAAGGTCGAGGTGGTTGGTGGGTTCGTCAAACACGAGCACGTTCGGCTTCTGCAGCATGATGCGGCAGAAGAGCAGGCGCGCGGTTTCACCGCCCGACAGCGCGGCCGTGGGCTTGAGGCCTTCTTCGCCGCGGAACAACATCTGCCCGAGCAGGCCGTGAATGTCCTGCCGCGTCAAATCCGGATCAAATGAATGCAGCCACTCGGCGGCCGTGGTGCCCTTGCGGATCGCGCCGGTGTGGTCCTGCCCGAAGTAGCCGATGGACGCTTCGTGTCCCCACTTGACGATGCCGGAATCACGGTCGCCGGCTGACGGCTCCTGACCCGGCGCATCCGCCATCAGCGCCTTGAGCAGCGTCGTCTTGCCCATGCCGTTGCGGCCACTGAGGCCGATCTTTTCGCCGCGCGAGACGATGGTGCTGAAGTTCTTGATGACCTTCAGATCGCCGTACGCCTTGTTGAGGCCTTCGACTTCCAGGACGTTGCGTCCCGATGGGCGATTCATCTGGAAACGGATGTACGGACGTTGAATGTTAGACCGCGCCAGGTCGGTGGTCTGCAGGCGCTCCACCTCCTTGCGGCGCGATGCGACCTGTGAGGCGCGTGTGCCGGCAGAGAAGCGCGCGATGAAGTCGTTGAGCTGGTCGATCTTCTTCTCGCGCTGGACGTTGTCCGACTCGATGCGTGAGCGAATCTGCATCTTCGCCAGCACCATGTCGTCGTAGCCGCCCGTGTAGGTGATGATCGTCTCGTAGTCGATATCGGCCGTGTGCGTACACACGCCGTTCAAAAAGTGCCGGTCGTGCGAGATGACGATCAACGTGCCATCGTACCGATTCAGAAAGTCCTCGAGCCAGTGGATGGAGTCGAGGTCGAGATGATTGGTCGGTTCGTCGAGCAGCAGCCCGCGCGGATTACCGAACAGCGCCTGCGCGAGCAGCACGCGCACCTTCTGCCCACCCTGCAGCTCCGCCATCTGCCGATCGTGGAGCTCGTCGGCGATGTCGAGCCCCTGCAGCAGTATCGCGGCGTCACTGTCGGCGGAGTAGCCGTCTTCTTCGCCGACGATGCCCTCCAGTTCGCCCAGACGCATGCCTTCGGCGTCGGTCATGTCGGTCTTGGCGTACAGCACCTCGCGCTCCTGCAGGGTCTTCCACAGGCGCTTGTTGCCCATGATGACCGTGTCGAGCACGCGGAATTGGTCAAACGCGTACTGGTCCTGGCTCAGGACGCCGATCTTCTCTGGACGGGAGACCGTGCCCTTCTGGGGCGTCAACTCCCCGGTGAGCAGTTTCATGAAGGTGGACTTGCCGGCCCCATTCGGTCCAGTCAGGCCATACCGGCGGCCCGCACTGAAGGTGGTGGTCACATCGTCGAAGAGTACCTTCGACCCGTATCGCATGGAGACGTTCGCTACGCTGATCATGAACTCCCCATTCTAGCAGGGGGACCGGCGGGGCTACTATCCCGCGACGGAGAGCAGTTCGACTTCGAAGATGATGTGCGCGTTGCCCGGGATTGAGCCCGATCCTGATGCACCATAGCCCAGGCTGGGCGGGATCACGATGCGGCGTTTGCCACCGACCTTCATCCCGGTCAGGCCTTGTTCGAAGCCCTTGATGACCTGCCCAGCGCCGACCGTGAAACTGAGGCCCGTAGTCGTGTTGGTATCAAACTGGGTGCCTTTGTTGGCGGTCGCCGTCGTCGAATAGACCCAGCCAGTGTAGAAAACCCTGACAGTTTTCCCAGCTGTCGCTTCCGTGCCGGTACCCACGGTTATGTCCGTCGTCGAGAAGGGCACATCCAGCGGAGCGGGGGGGGCGGTTGGTGAATCGCCGCAGGCGATGGACATGGCGAGAATTGCCACAGAGAGTACGAGTGTCACAGAACGCATGACCCCGATCATAGCTGGGCTACAATGCCCATGCCACCCGCCAGTGCTGTCCCGGTGAAATATGCGACGAGTGTCCTGGAACCTCGGTCCTGCCCTCGCGATCGCCCTGGTCATCGCCGCAGCCCCCGTGCGAACCCTGGACCGTGGACCCGCCTCCGCCAAGGCTACGGCGGGCAAGCCCCTCGGACCACAGGCGCAAGTACAGAGGCCGGTCTTCCGCTCGGCCGCCCACTTCGTCACGGTAGATGCCTATCCCTTGCGTGATGGCAAGGTGGTGGAGGGGTTGACCGCAGGGGATTTTGTCATCCGTGAAGACGGCGTCCCGCAGAAGGTGGAGATGTTCGAGTTTGTTGGCGGCGCCGCGCCCGAGCCGGAAACCTCTCGCCGTGATCCCAATACCGTCGCGGAGTCACGGGGGGCGGTGGCGGATCCGCGCGCCCGCGCCTTTGTGACGTATCTCGACATTCCGCATGTGTCGATCGCGGGAGCGCATCGATCGCGCATGCCGTTGGTGGAACTGCTCAACCGCCTGATTACCGCCGACGACGTCTTCAGTGTGATCTCCAGCGAACACGACGTGACGACCATGACGTTTGCCCGCCGGGTGACGGCCATTGAGGACCAGTTGGCGAGGTACTGGGCCTGGGGCTTTCGGGACAGTATGATCCGCACGCCCGACGAGGATGGGCTGTGGAGTTGTTTCTCGTACGAAGATCCTCCCAGCAACAAGGAACGGTTTGTCACCGATGGTGCCCGTCAGCGTGCGCTGCCCACGGTGCTGATTGAACGGCAGCGGGAAGATCGGTTACTCACGCACCTCGAGGACCTCGTCTGGTATCTCGGCCGTCTTCGCGAGGGGCGGACATCGGTGTTGCTCTTCTCCGAAGGCTGGCGCCTGTTTCAGACAGACCGGATCTTGAAGGCGGAAGTCGAGCGCACGGGCAATGTGATGCCACAGGCGGGAACCAGTGGCGGCCGAATCGAAATGTTCACCACGGTCGCACAGGGACAACGCCAGGCGTGTATTCAGGAAGGCGTTCGGCTGGCGCAGCTCGATTTGGCTTCCAAGCATCGCGAGCTCATCCGTCTGGCCAACAGCAATAACGTGTCGTTCTTCGCGGTGAATCCGCTGGGCCTGGTGGCCACGGATGCGAACCCGGCGGAGGGGT
>JBKJTD010000033.1:0-2822 GCA_046590915.1 Vicinamibacterales bacterium | reverse complement strand
GAACGTGCTGGCACCCGAGGAGTGGGGATGGCTTGGCGGGAAGTACAGCGGGGCCGACCAGCAGGGGGCGCGTACGCACGGATGGCGCGGCCGCATGCCGGATCGCGAACGGATGGGCGGTGTCGACGTGTTGCCCTGGTTGATGCAGCAGTGGCGCGCGCATGAGGCGCAGACCGGGCAGCGTCTGGTCGACACCGTGAGCCTGCACTACTACCCGCAGGGCGGCGAATACAGTGAGACCGTGACGCCGGCGATGCAGCGGCAGCGCAGTCGATCAACGCGGGCGCTCTGGGATCCGAGCTACGTGGACGCATCGTGGATGGGAGAACCCCTCGCGCTGATTCCACGACTGCGCGCCTGGGTCGACACCCACTACCGGCCGGGTATCCCCATCGCGATCACCGAGTACAACTGGGGCGCCGAGGGGCACATGAGCGGCGCCCTGGCGCAGGCCGACGTGCTCGGAATCTTCGGGCGCGAAGGGCTCGACATGGCCGCGCGCTGGACGACGCCGCCTTCCTCGTCGCCGACCTTCCAGGTGATGAAGTTGTTCCGCAATTACGACGGCCGTCGATCCACGTTCGGCGACATCAGTGTCGCGGCAATGGCGCCCGACCCGGATGCGCTCGCGGTGTTTGCCGCCGAGCGATCAGCCGACGGGGCGGTGACGATGATGGTGATTAACAAGACCGCCGGAAGGCCTGCGGTCGTGGACGCGCGGGTGGCTGGCGCGCGACCGGGCGACGAACTTGTCGCGCGGTACGACGTGGCAGGCGGCGAACCCGTGCGCCGGCGTGAAGATCTTGTTGTGCGGGGCGGGCAGCTGCGGCTGACGCTGCCTGCGCAGAGTGTGACGCTGCTGGTGGTGCCCGGGCCACGGTCGCGATAGAGTGGGCCGCGAGACAAAGGGAACAGGGCAATGTACGGACTGGTGAATCAAGCAGTGGAAGAACTGCTCACGGAGCGTTTCGGACGGCCGGCCTGGCTGCAAATCAAGGCACGCGCCGGGGTGACCGAAGAGGTCTTCCTCAGGATGACTCCCTACCCGGATGCAATCACGTTCCGACTGGTCGGCGCGGCAAGCGAACTGCTCAACGTGCCGGCCAATCAGCTGCTTGAGGCCTTCGGCGAATACTGGACGCTGTACACCGGCCGCAACGGTTATGGCGAGTTGTTCGAGCGCAGTGGCCGGACGTTTGAGGAGTTCATGATCAACCTCCATGCGCTGCATTCACATGTCGGCGCCGGATTCCCGGCGCTGCGCCCACCGTCGTTCTGGTGCACCGATGTTGGTGACGGGCAGCTGCGGCTGCATTACCAGTCGGAGCGTGAGGGCCTGGCGCCGATGGTGATCGGTCTGGTGCGCGGGCTGGGCGGGGTGTTCAAGACGCCCGTCACCGTGACGCATGTGGTCGCGCGGGGTCCGGCCAACCATGATGAATTCCATGTGACCTACGGGACTGTCCAGGCCGATCGTGGCTGATCTGCGCCTCGGCCCCGACCATCTCAGTGCGCTCACGCCATACCTTGTGGCGTTCCGACGCGACCTGTCGATTCGGGCGCTGGGACCGGGGTGGGCCAAGAGTGATCCGCTGGCGGCCGAGGGGCAGCCACTGGGCGACCTGCTGCGGATCGATCGCCCGACCTGCCCGATGGATTTTGATGAGCTGGCGCGTCGCGTCACCTCGGGGGCGTTTGCGTCGCTGGTGCGCGGCGGACTCCCGCTGTGGGGGCCTCTGGTCCAGGTCGGCGACGATGTGCTCGTCTTCCTCGGATCAATCTGGATCACCCACGTTGCACAGCTGTCGCGCTTCGGCCTGACGCTCTCCGACCTGCCGCATGCCGATCGCGAGTTCCTGTTCGCGCTTCAGACCAAGGACACGGCCATTGCGGACGCCGAACGGATTGCCGCGCATCTGTCGCACCAGCGCGCGCGCGAGCAGCAGACCACGCAGGCGGTCACCGCGCAGTTTGCGGTCACGCGTGTGCTCGCAGACGCCGCCTCGCTGGAGGACGCCGCGCCAGGACTGCTGCAAGCGTTGTGTGAAGTCGTCGGGTGGGCGTTTGGCGCGGTCTGGTGCATCGATTGCCGCAATCCTGACGTGATGCGTTGTGCCGGCACCTGGACACGCGGGCAGGACGCGCCGGGATTTGTCGACGTCACCATGGCCAGCCAGTTCCGCCGCGGCGAAGGGTTGCCGGGCCGTGTGTGGGAATCGGGTCAGGCCGTCTGGATTGAAGACGTCACGCGCGCATCGAACTTTCCGCGCGCGGCCGCGGCGGCACATGCCGGCTTGCGCGGCGCGTTCGCGCTGCCGATCGTGATGCCGACCGCCGCCGGCGGCCATCTGGTCGGGGTCATCGAAGCCTTCGGGCACGAGCATCGTCCGCCTGATGAGCAGGTGCTGGCAGTCATGGCTGCGCTTGGCAGTCAGGTCGGTCAGTTTCTGCATCGCCAGCAGTCCGAGGCGGCCCTGCGGCAAAGCGAAGAGCGCCTGCGGCTGATCATTGATTCGGCGATTGATGCCGTGGTCATTGTGGATGCGGAGGGCGTCGTGCATGCATGGAATCCTCAGGCCGAACGCACCTTCGGGTGGACCGCGTCGGAGGCCATCGGGCGCGAGCTGGGTGAGTTGATCGTGCCGGCGTCGTTGCGCGCGGCGCACGACGCGGGCATGCGAAGGTACCGGGAAACCGGCAAAGGCCGCGTGCTTGGCAAACGCCTGGAGATGCCCGCGATTGATCGCGCGGGACGCGAGTTCACGGTCGAGCTGTCGATCTCGGCGATCCATCGTCCTGATGTGCGTGACGCGGATGCGGCG
>JBKJTD010000023.1:0-2627 GCA_046590915.1 Vicinamibacterales bacterium | reverse complement strand
GTCACGGCTGGGTGATTCCCGACAAACACCACCGGCCACGTGCCCTTGAGCGACTGGCCCGAGAAAGATCGCAACACGAACCCATCGTCGAGTCGCAGTGTGGCGTCGTTGATCGTGATTGAGGCGGCGGTGCTGTCCACCCGAGTCTCGTGCATCTCATAGCGCTGATAAAACGTCCCTTTGTCGCCAATCGGTTTCACACCGGCGGCTTCAAGACGTTTCACGATGTAGGCGGCGGCCAGGTCGAAGCCCGGCGACGGAGTGTTGCGTCCCTTCAACTCGTCGGACGAGAAATACGCCAGATCCTTTTCAAGTTGTGCGGCCGTGATGCTGTCAGCAGCCTTTTTGACGGCCGGGGGCACCACACTGGGCGAGCCAACCTGAACGAGCAGCACCAGCGTGAGCAACACAACGGGGATCGACATGGTCGGGATCATACGTCAGGCTTGAGGGGAGGGTGGCGTCGTGGCGTCGTGGCGTGAAAAGACGAAGGGCGGAAGGTTTCGGACCTTCCGCCCTACATGTTTCCGAACCCCGGGCACCCGGGACTCAGGACCTCTATTTTTTACGCGCAGCCGCTCGTCGTGCCGCAGTTGGCGCACTTGTAGCAGGAGCCTGAGCGCACCATGATCGACCCGCAGGTCGAGCAGGGTGGTGCGTCGGACTGGTTCTGCATCGCCGCGAACTTGGAGCCGGTCGGGGCCACCTTCTCGGCCACCTTCGGCGCGGCCAATGCGGCGACGTCGAGCGTCAGCTGCTCAGGCGTCGTGACTGCCTCGGGCACGTTCACACCCGCTTGGTACGCCGCTTCGTGCGACAGGAACTTCGCGGCCATCCACCGGAAGATGTAGTCCACGATGGACTTGGCGAAGCGGACGTCAGGGTTCTTGGTCATGCCCGCCGGTTCGAACCGGACGTGGCTGAACTTGTCCACCAGATCCTGCAGCGGCACGCCGTATTGGAGCGCGTAGCTGATCGCCTGGGCGAACGCGTCGGCAAAGCCCGAAATCGTCGAGCCCTCCTTCGCCATCGTCAGGAACAGCTCACCGGGCATGCCGTCTTCGTAGAGGCCGACGGTGATGTAGCCCTCGTGGCCCGCGATGTCGAACTTGTGCGTAATCGACTTCCGCTCATCGGGCAACTTGTGACGCGCCGGCATCGGCGCGGCTTCGGTGGCTTGTTCGAGCACACCCGCGCGCTGAATCGCCGCCTTGGAGGTGTTGAGCGGCTGCGTGCGCTTGGACCCGTCGCGGTAGATCGAGACGGCCTTGGCGCCGATGCGCCATGAGTCGATGTAGGCCTGCTCGATGTCTTCGACCGTCGCTTCCGTCGGCACGTTGACCGTCTTGCTGATGGCGCCCGAGATGAACGGCTGCACGGCGCCCATCATCTTGATGTGGCCCATGTAGTGGATGGACCGGGTGCCCTTCATGGCCTTGAAGGCACAGTCAAACACGGCCAGATGGCTGTCCTTGAGGTGCGGCGCGCCTTCAATCGTCTCCTGCTCATCGATGTGCGCGAGGATGTCGGCCAACTGCGCCTGCGTGTACCCGAGTTTGGTGAGCGCCATCGGCACGGTGCCGTTGACGATCTTCATCATGCCGCCGCCCACGAGCTTCTTGTATTTGACGAGTGCGATGTCCGGTTCGACCCCGGTCGTGTCGCAGTCCATCATGAAGCCGATGGTGCCGGTCGGCGCGAGCACGGTGGACTGCGCATTACGGTAGCCGTGCGCTTCGCCCAGCTCCACGCACTCGTCCCAGACTTCCTTCGCCTTGTTGAACATCGGCTTGGGCACGTGGGTCTTGTCGATGTCCTTGAGGGCCGCGCGGTGTTTCTTCATCACTCGCAGCATCGGCTCGCGGTTCTTCTCGTAGCCGGGGAACGGGCCACCGTGGTCGCGCGCGGTGCGCGCACTCTGCGCGTAGGCCGCGCCGTGCATGATCGCGGTGATGGTGGCGGCGTAGTCGCGACCGGCGTCGCTGTCATACGGCAGACCACGCGACATGAGCAACGCGCCGAGGTTGGCGTAGCCCAGACCGAGTGGACGATAGGCGTGGCTGTTGCGCGCAATCGAGGCCGTCGGGTAGCTCGAGTTGTCGACCAGGATCTCCTGCGCGGTGATGAAGGTCTTGCACGCGGCTTCAAAGCCGTCGAAGTCAAACTCGCCGTCGGCATCAACAAACTTCATCAGATTGATCGACGCAAGGTTGCACGCCGAATCATCGAGGAACATGTATTCCGAACACGGGTTGCTTGCGTTGATGCGGGCCGTGTTCGGGCACGTGTGCCAGTCGTTGACGGTGGTGTCGTATTGCATGCCGGGATCGCCGCACACCCAGGTGCCCTGCGCGATCTGCCGCATGAGGTCGCGCGCCTTGAAGGTCTCGACAATCTCACCCGTCGTCACCGACCGCGTGCTCCACTCGCTGTCGTCGAGCACCGCGCGCATGAACTCGTCGGTCACGCGCACCGAGTTGTTGGAGTTCTGAAAAAAGACCGAGCCGTAGGCGACGCCCGTGAACGAGCCGTCGTAGCCGGCGTCAATGAGCGCCCAGGCCTTTTTTTCTTCCTCAACCTTGCAGTTGATGAATTCCTCGATGTCCGGGTGTTCGGCGTTGAGGATC
>JBKJTD010000021.1:0-9489 GCA_046590915.1 Vicinamibacterales bacterium | reverse complement strand
GCTGGCCGCCTCCACCGCGCTGGTCACCACGACGATGCGCCGCACGCTGGTGGCCGACGTGGAGGACTCGCTGCTGCGGCAGGTGCGGCTGGCCGCGGAGCTGTTGGCCGACGGCGGTGCGCTCAGTGATGCCGACGACGACGCCGACGTGCTGTCGAATCTCGTCGGCGGGCGCATCACGTTCATGCGTGAAGACGGGCGGGTGATCGGGGATTCGGAAGTCCCCTCGTCGGGACTCGACGGGGTCGACAACCACCTGGCCCGCGAGGAAGTGCAGGAGGCGTTGCGTGAGGGCACCGGCGTCGCGATCCGGCGCAGCGTGACAACCGGGCAGGACACGATGTACGCCGCAGCGTCTGTGCGGCGGGGGGCGGTGCGTTTTGTCCGCATCGGCGTGCCGCTGACCGGCATTGCCGAGCGCATCGCGGCGACGCGCCGTGTGGCCTGGATGGGACTGGGCGTGGGCCTGCTTGCGGCGCTCGTGCTCACCTGGGCCAGCTCGATGTGGCTCAGCCGACGCGTGCAGGACATCGCCACCATCGCGCAGCGCTATCGACAGGGCGACTTCTCGCGGCCAGCGCGCGACTTCGGGCGCGATGAGATCGGCGCGGTGGCCCGTGTGCTCGATGAAACAGCGCGCGATCTGGGCACACGGCTTGAAGATGTCGCGCGTGAACGCGCACACATGGACGCGATTCTGCAAGGCATGGTCGAAGGCGCCTTGCTCGTGAACGGCCAGGGCCGGCTCGTGCTCTCAAATCCCGCCATGCGGGCGATGCTGCGGTTGAACGACGACCCGATCGGACGCCACTTTCTTGAAGTGGTGCGTCACCCGGACATCTCCGCACAGCTGACGGCCGCGCTGACCGCAGCGACACCCGCTGCTGCAGAGGTCCGTCTCGATCACGACTCCCGCCGGTCGTACATCGCGCGCGTCGTGCCGGTCGAAGCCCCCCGTGGCGGCGGTGCCGTGCTGGTGCTCCATGACGTCACCGAACTGCGTCAGGCCGATCAGGTGCGCCGCGATTTTGTGGCCAACGTGTCACATGAACTGCGCACACCCCTGACGGCCATTCGCGGATACGTGGAAGCACTGACCGACAGCGAGGTCACCGCTGACCAGCAACGGAAGTTCCTCGAAATCATTGCGCGGCATGCGTCCCGGATGGAGCGCCTGGTGGACGACCTGCTCCGTCTGGCGCGTCTTGATGCCCGCCAGGAACGTATCAATGCCGCGCAGGTCACCGTTGAGGCCCTGCTGGCCCAGGTCGCCGGTGACATGGAACCGGCCACCACCGCCCGCAACGTCCGCGTCCACATCACCATCGCTCCAGACGCCGCCACGGTGCAGGGGGACCCGGCCAAACTCCACGACATATTCCGGAACCTGCTGGAGAACGCGACCAACTACAGCCCCGACGGGGAGCGCATCGAGATTGACGCGCGGCGCGACGCGCAGGACATCGAGATCCGCGTCAGCGACCGTGGGCCCGGCATACCCGACACCGAGTTGCCTCGCATCTTCGAGCGGTTCTACCGCGTCGACCGCTCCCGCACCCGCGATCCCCGCGACCCAGGCGGCACCGGGCTTGGTCTGTCGATCGTCAAACACCTCGTGGAACTGCACGGCGGCACGGTCGCGGCGCGCAACCGCGAGGGCGGCGGTACCACGGTGACCGTTCGTCTGCCTGATGCCCTCGTTTGATCCGCTCTACGCCACGTATCTCTCGCTGACGTTGGCACTCGTCATCTCACCCGGCGCCACCACGGCGGTGGTGGTGCGCAACACCCTCGATTCAGGATGGCGCGACGGGCTGTGGGCGGCAGTCGGAGCCGCGCTCGGCAACAGCACACACGCGGCGGCAGCCGGACTCGGTCTCGCCGTCCTTCTGACACGATCGCCGCGCCTGTTCACGGCACTGAAGATCGCCGGCGGGTGTTACCTGCTCTGGCTGGCGCTCACGAGCGCCTATCGCCTGTTCCGTCATGAGGCGCTGCCGGCGTCACACACAATACTCACCGCGACCAGAACCACGCACGCGCACCGGGCGTGGCGTGAAGGCCTGTCGGTCAACCTCCTCAACCCGGCCATTGCGACGTTTTATCTGGCCGTCGTTCCGGCCTTCATCCCGGCCGATGCGCCACAAGGCCACTACATCCGGCTGGCGGCCACACACATCGGTATGGCGTTTCTCGTGCACACGCTGTGGGCCGTCTCGCTCGACCGCCTGCGGCATGTGCTGACGCAACCGTCGGCCCGGTGGGTGTTGGAAGCCATCACCGCGATCGCGCTCGGCGTGCTCGCCGCGCGCGTATTGTGGACGGCGCAGTAGCTGCTGCAGGCGTTACGTCGATTTAACCGCCGCGACACGCGCGGGAAATCGCACGTGTCTAGGCTGTCATCGTCATGCCCGCCCGCCCACTCACCCGTATTCTTGTGGTCGACGATGAGATGGATATTGCGGGGCTGATCAAACACAGCTTGGAGCGCGCCGGCGATGTAGAGGTCAGTGTCGTAGCGAGCGGGGACGCCGCGCTCAAGTCGGTCTCGGACAACCCGCCTGATTTGATGATTCTCGACCTCAACCTGCCGGTGCTGTCAGGCACGGATGTGTGTCGACTTGTCCGGGCCAAACCTGCAACCGCCAAGCTGCCCATCATCATGCTGACCGCGCGGACCGGGGAGGCCGACCGGGTCTCAGGCCTCGATCTGGGGGCCGACGACTACATCACCAAACCCTTCAGCCTTCGCGAACTGGCGGCGCGCGTGCGAGCGGTGTTGCGCCGCAACGTCAGTGGCACCGGGGCACCGGCCCAGGTCTACCAGGGCGCACACCTGTTTGCGGACTTCGAGGCGGTCGTCGTCGCGGTTGACGGTCTGGCCATCCGTCTGACCCGACGCGAATTTGAGCTGCTCAAATGTCTCGTAGAGAATCGCAACCGCGTGCTGTCACGCGACCGGCTGCTGGAGCGCGTGTGGGGATACGACCACTACGTCGAGACACGGTCGGTGGACGTCCATGTCGGACGCCTGCGGTCCAAACTCGGCGTGGCCGGTCCGCAGATTGAGACCGTGGTCGGTCTCGGTTATCGATTCGTCGAGTAGCTTTCCACGCCCCGCAGGTCGAACACCTGCATCGCACGCTCCACGCGGTGCCAGTCCCGATACTGCTGCGTTCGAATCACGGCACGGTCGTGCGTTTCCCGCACCTCCCATCCATCCGAGTTCTTGGTGACGACCAGCGTATCGGTGTGGCCGGAGGATGTACGTTCGCGGGTTTCCATTATTGTGCTCCCAGTGTGCTGAGGTAGTTTGTCTCACTACCGCGGTTCCCGGCACATAAACTCTCTGTAACAAATCGCGCCGGCTCCCTGGGGAAATTGTCCCGCCGGGAGGTGGCATAGAATGGCGGCGATGCAGGATGTGCTCACGATTGTGCTTGGCGGTGGCCGGGGCACCCGTCTGTTCCCTCTCACCCACCTGCGATCCAAGCCTGCGGTTCCCCTGGGCGGCAAGTATCGGTTGATTGATATTCCCATCAGCAACTGTCTGCATGCCGGCCTCAAACGCATTTACGTGTTGACGCAGTTCAACTCGGCATCGCTCAATCGGCACATTGCCCAGACCTACCGGCTCGACAACTTCTCGGAAGGTTTCATCGAGGTGTTGGCGGCTGAGCAGACTCCCGAAGGCGAACAGTGGTTCCAGGGTACTGCCGACGCCGTGCGCCAGGCGACTCGCCACTTCCGGAACATTGACGCGGACTATTACCTGATCCTGGCCGGTGACCATGTGTATCGCATGGACTTCGGCGAGTTGATCGAGTCGCACATCGACCGCAACGCCGACATCACGATCGCCGCGCAACCGGTCACGGCCGACGATGCCTCGCAGATGGGGATCTTGCGCTGCGACGCCGATGCCCATGTGATCGGCTTTGATGAAAAACCCTCGGCAGAGCGACTGGGGCAACTCCACGCGTCGGTCCCCTCGGGACCTGCGGCCGGGCTCACACCCGACAAACCCTTTCTGGCGTCGATGGGTATCTATGTGTTTTCGCGCGACGTGCTCCATGAGGTGCTCGCGCGGGATCGCGCCGTGGACTTCGGCAAGGAGATCATTCCGCACGCCCTGGGCACGCACCGCGTGCAGGCGCATTTTTATCGGGGGTACTGGGCCGATGTCGGCACGGTGCAGGCGTTCTACGACGTCAACTTGATGCTGACGCGCCGCAGCGCTCCGTTCAACTTTTTCCACCCCACGCGACCGATCTACACCCGCCCGCGTTTTCTGCCGGCCTCACGCATGCACCACTGCCAGATCGACGAGGCGATCGTCGCCGAGGGGTGTTACCTCGATTCATGCGAAATTCGCGAGAGTGTGGTCGGCGTCCGCACGTCGATCCAGCATGGCGCGGTCATCACGCGCTCGGTGCTGCTCGGGGCCGATGCGTATGACGACCGCCAGAGCGACCTGCCGCTGGGCATTGGCAAAGGTGCGGTGCTGGACCGCGTCATCGTGGACAAAAACGCGCGCATCGGTGAAAACGTACGACTGGTGAACGAACGCGGCATCCAGGATGTGGACGGCGACGGGTACCACATCCGCAACGGCATCATCATCGTGCCCAAGGGCGGCGTCGTCAAACCCGGCACGATCGTCTAGCGACTCCGTCTAGCTACTCCCCGAGGATCAACTTCGGCGTCACCATCCAGACCAAGGTGCCGTCGCCGGCCTTGATGGTGTCGCCGCAGTCAATGCGCGCGACTCCGCCTTTTTTGAACGGTAGCGGGGAGTTGGCGCCGATCATCCACGCGGCCAGGACGCCCAGGTCGGGTTCGTGACCAGTGAGCGCGACAGCCTTGTGGGCGGCGCGATCGACCAGCGCTCTCGCGAGTCCGGCCGGGGGGTGCCCGGGTGCGAGTTCGTCGACGACCTGGATGGGCACCTGGGCCCAGCCGGGTACCAGCAGCTCGGCCGTTTGCCTGGCTCGCACGTACGGGCTTGAAAAAATGGCGCCGACGCGAACGTCCCGCGAGGCCAGGCGCGCCACAATCGCCCCGAACCGGGTGATTCCCTTCGGGGTCAGCGGGCGCAGGCCGTCATCAGGCCAGTTGGGGCCACGTTCTTGCGCGATGGCATGGCGCACCAGATACACAATCATTTCCAGGTCCCCGTCATCGCTGCGCCGCTTTGGTGACACGAAGGATCGCCGGGACCCTGTCGAGAATGGCGGCATGCATGGCCCGGCATTCACGTTCCAGATCGGCCGCCATCCGTTTGAAGCTGCTGGCCACCGGTTTGGGGAAATCGCCACTGCGCCGAAGGCGGTGAATGCGCTCCTGCAGGATCAGCCGATCGTGCCACTCCCCCAGCTCTTCTTGCGCAGCCTCGAGGACCTGACGCTCGCGCACCCAGGCTTTGCGGCCGATCTGCTGCTCCCACTCAAGGCCGTATCGCAGCTTCTTGGTCGCGATCCGGATCGCATGCAACTGATCGGGCACATACAAGGCCCCGATCCCTGCCACATCCCGGCCCAGGGCCCGTGCGCGCTTGATGCGTCGTTGCCTGGCCGAGGCCAGCGCATCGGTGTGATTGACGCCCGCGCGCATCTGGCTGAATCTGCGCCGCACCGGCAAAAACGCGGACTGCCACTCCGAGGCGGTGAGCATCTTGACGAGCTCGCGATGCAGTTCCACCCGTTGCGCGTCCAGCGCGGATTTGAAGATCGCGACCGGCACCTCCGGCCAGTCGTGCTGCGCCGCCTCGGAGGCCGCCAACGCGAGAGTGACATCACACTCGCGCACGGCACCCAGCGTGCGCGACAGCTGCCGCAGCATCTTCAGCAGACGACGCCGGACGTCGCTGGGCAGCGCGCCATCGAGCGCACCGAGCCCCTCGCGCAGACGACGAGAGGCGACGCGGGCCTGATGGACACCACGGACCTCCCCCAGGCGGGCACGCGACAGTTCCCGGGAACAGCGCGTGAGCTGTTTGGCGAGCGCCTGGGTCAAAAGCTCAGAAGTCATCGTGGTACGATGCCCATTATTTCAAACGGCTGTCTGTACCATGTAACACGGGTGTAACCAATGCGGCTGGCGGCGATCGACATCGGCACGAACTCCATCCACATGATTGTCGTGCAGGTGCGGCCGGACCTGTCGTTCGAGGTCGTGGACCGGGAGAAGGAGATGGTTCGCCTGGGCGCCGGGGGACTCGACGGCCGACGTCTGGCGCCGACGGCCGTCACCGCGGCCTTTGAAACCCTCGCCAAATTCAAGCGGCTGGCGCAGACCCATCAGGTGGATGAAATCCTCGCCTCAGCGACCAGTGCGGTTCGCGAAGCCGAAAACGGCGGCGACTTTGTGTCGGCCGTCCGCCGCGACCTGGGGATCGGCGTCCGCGTGATTTCGGGCAAGGAGGAGGCGCGCCTCATCCATCTGGCCGCCGCGTACGCCGCCGGGGTGGGTGGCCACCCGTCGGTGGTCATAGATATTGGCGGCGGCAGTGTCGAGATCACGTTTGGCACCGCCGCGCGCATGCAGGTCGGCGAAAGCTTCAAGGTCGGCGTCATCCGGCTCACGGAACGGTTTGTCAAAAGTGACCCGCTGTCGCGTGGCGACGAACAGCGCATGGTGCGACACATCCGCCGGCAAACCGCAGCGCACCTCAGAGTGCTCGTCGGCCGGGGGTTTCACCGCGTCATCGGCACCTCGGGCACCATTCACGCACTCGGCGCGCTCGCCAGTGACCGTGTGCGGGACGGCGGTGACCACCGCAATCGCCGCATTCCAGCCAAGGCATTCAGCCGCATCCGCCGGCAACTGACGTCGCTCACCCTCGAAGAACGTCTGGCGATGCCGGGGCTCGATCCCCGGCGCGCTGATGTGACCGTGGCGGGTGCCGTCTTGCTCGACACCCTCATCGAGGGCCTGAAGGCCGACGCACTCACGCTGTGCGACTTTGCTCTGCGCGAGGGGCTCATCCTCGACTACATCAAAAAGAACGGCGCGCACATCCGTACGGTCGAACGGTATCCAGACGTCCGTCGCCGCAGCGTCATCGAGCTGGCCGAACGCTGCAGATATGTCGCACCCCACGCGCAGCAGGTTGCCCGCACCGCCCTGGCTCTGTTTGACGCCACACGCCCCGACCACGGCCTCGACGACAAGGCGCGTGAATGGCTGGAATTTGCATCCCTGCTGCACGACATCGGCGCGCACATCAGCTACGAACGGCACCACAGACATTCGCAGTATCTGATTCAGCACGGGGACCTGCGCGGGTTTGACCCCGACGAAATCCTGCTGATGGCGCTTGTGGCCCGCTATCACCGCCAAAGCGCTCCGAAGAAGTCCCACGAGGAGTTCGCCGGATTGTCGACCGACCATCGACATGTGGTCCGCATCCTGTCAGCGTTGTTGCGTCTGGCCGAGGGCCTCGACCGCAGCCACGCGCAGGTGGTGGAGGCGCTTGAGGCGGTGCGGACCGACGAACAACTCGTCGTGCAGCTGCGGACCACCACCGACCCGGAGTTGGAGCTCTGGGCCGCCACCCGTCACGCCGCCCCGCTCAGCAAGGCACTGGGAAAACCCATCCTCTTTGAGGCCGTCACTGCCAGGCGCCGGACCGCCCGACGGGTCCCCCGCCCCACGCTGCGGGCCGTGTAACACGGAATTTACACAGTCGAAACTGCTGCGAAACCAGGCTCCCGTAATCTCGGTCCCATGAAACTGCGACTTCTGCTTGCCACCCTCTCGGTCTTGACCGTCGCCGCCTGCGGTGGCTCGTCAAACAGCTCGTCAAACAACCAGTCCTCCGCTCAGGTCATCGCCCTGGACGGATCGAGCACGGTGTTTCCGATCAGTGAAGCGGTGGCCGAGGAATTCCAGAAACAGAATGCCGGCATGCCTGTGACGGTCGGCGTGTCAGGCACCGGCGGCGGGTTCAAGAAGTTCTGCCGGACCGAAACGGTCATCTCAAACGCCTCGCGGCCCATCTCGGACAGCGAAATTGCCGAGTGCACCAAAACCGGCATCCAGTTCATTGAACTTCCGATCGCCTACGACGGCATGGCAGTGGTCGTGAATCCCAAAAACAGCTGGGCCAATGACATCACGGTCGCTGAATTGAAAAAACTCTGGGAGCCGGCCGCGCAGGGCAAGATCATGAAATGGAATCAGGTACGCGCCAGCTGGCCCAACCGGGAGATCCGCCTCTACGGCGCCGGCGCCGACTCGGGCACCTTTGACTACTTCACCGAAGTGATCACCGGCAAGGCCAAAGCCAGCCGGGGCGACTTCACACCAAGCGAAGACGACAACGTCCTGGTCCAGGGCGTGGCTGGCGACGAGCTCGCCCTGGGTTTCATGGGACTGGCCTACTACCAGGAGAACAAGGACAAACTGAAGCTGCTGGGCGTCGACGATGAGAATGCGACCAACGGCACCGGCGCGGTCATGCCCACGTTTGACACCGTCCGGGGTGGCACCTATCGCCCGCTCTCGCGCCCGATGTTCATCTACGTCAACACCAAGGCGCTGACCGAACGTCCTGAGGTCAAGGCGTTTGTAGACTTCTATCTCGCCAACACGGCAACGTTGACCAAGGAAGTCGGTTTCGTGGCACTGGCCGACGCGGAAGTCTCACTCGTCAACGCGCGATATGCGGCGCGCACCACGGGCACCCTGTTTGACAGCGCCGACCACGCGCCCAAAACGCTCGAACAGCGCCTCCAGGGTCCCGGCCGGTGACACGGGTCGCCCGGAAGCGCATCGAATTTCTGATCGAGCGCCTCCTCTTCGTGTGCGCGGCAGCCTCGGTGCTGGTCACCGCAGGCATCATCGGGGTGTTGCTGTTTGAGACCATCGGCTTCTTCCGTGAGGTGCCGATTACAGACTTTCTGTTTGGCACCGTGTGGACGCCGCTCTTCAGCGATCGGCAGTTTGGTGTACTCCCGCTGGTGGCGGGCACGATGCTCGTGTCCGCCATCGCCATGGTGTTTGCGCTCCCCCTGGGTGTGCTGGCCGCGATCTACCTGAGCGAGTACGCGCCGTCATCGGTGCGTCGGGTGGTCAAGCCCGTTCTGGAAATCCTCGCCGGTATTCCCACCGTCGTCTACGGCTACTTTGCACTGCTGTATGTCACCCCGCTCCTGCAGCAGGTGTTTCCGTCCATGTCGGCGTTCAACGCGCTGAGCCCAGGTCTGGTGATGGGCATCATGATTCTGCCGCTGGTCTCGTCGATGTCGGAGGACGCGCTGCACGCGGTTCCCAATGGGCTGCGTGAGGGCGCCTACGCGCTGGGCGCAACACGGATGCAGGCGGCGCTTCGGGTCGTGGTGCCGGCGGCCTTTTCCGGCATTTCGGCCTCGTTCATTCTGGCGGCGTCACGCGCCATTGGCGAAACGATGATCGTCTCCATTGCGGCAGGTCAACAAGCGAAGATGACGTTGAACCCGCTTGAGTCCGTCGAAACGATGACTGCCT
>JBKJTD010000426.1:0-2934 GCA_046590915.1 Vicinamibacterales bacterium | reverse complement strand
CTTGGCCAGCACGGCCTCGATCAGCTCATCGGTCATGGGACCACGCGATTGACTGGCATAGATCAGACGTACGAGCATCAGTGCACCCTCACGATCGTTCTCCGTCGTTCAACAGTGCCAGGAACTCCCGGCGGAGCGAGGGGTTCTTCAGGAAGCTCCCTCGCATCACGCTGTTGACCATTTTCGAATCCATGTCCTTCACGCCGCGCCATTGCATGCAGAAGTGATCGGCTCGCAGCACAATGGCCAGACCGTCCGGTCGCATTTTTTCCTGCAGCAGGTCGGCCAGTTGAATCACCGCTTCTTCCTGGATCTGCGGGCGCGCCATCACCCATTCGACGAGTCTGGCGTACTTCGACAAGCCGATCAGCGCGGAGTGCGCATTGGGCATGACACCCACCCAGAGCTTCCCGATGATCGGACACAGGTGATGCGAGCAGGCACTCCGCACCGTCACGGGGCCGACAATCATCAACTCGTTGAGGCCCTCCACATTCGGGAACTCCGTCACGGATGGCATGGGCGCATACCGGCCGCGGAAGACTTCAGTGAGAAACATCTTGGCGACGCGCCCGGCCGTGCCCTGCGTATTGTGATCACCCTGCGTGTCGATCACGAGCGTCTCCAGCACCTGCTGGAGCTTTGACTGCACCTCGCGTTGGAGCGCATCAAGCTCACCGGGTTCGATGAAGTCGGCAATGCTGTCGTTGGCATGGAACCGCTTGTTTGCCGAGGTCAATCGCTGGCGGATTCGATCCGACACGGGGGTGCCGTCGTCAGCGCTGTCCGTGTGGTCGTCCACTTCTTGCCTCCACTCCAAATCCCTCGTCAGCGACCCAGTCACTGACTCAAGACATTCTACGTTGCCACTCGCGTCATCGCTCATCGCTCACCGCCGGATGCAGGCCAGCCCCCGTCCATCTTAGCTGTGGAGCGTGCCGCACACGGCAAGAGCCACAATCGTCTGAGGTAAAGTAGGCGTACACCTCTTGCTGAACCGATGAACGACGCCCTGTGCAAACTCACCTTGCTCTCGAACGTTGCTGCCACGTTGTTCATGGTCGGGCTGATCTGGTGTATCCAGATCGTGCATTACCCGCTCTTTGCGCACGTCGGCACGGAAGGCTTTGCGACGTATGAGGCCGCGCATTCCAGCTTGATTACACTCGTCGTGGGGCTGCCAATGCTGGTTGAACTCGTGACGGCGGGCTTGTTGCTGTTGTTTCGTCCGCGCGCGATCGGCATGGCTGAAACGATGGTCGGCGTGGTGCTGGTTGTCATGATCTGGCTGTCAACGATATTTCTGCAAGTCCCGCAACACACGATTCTCTCGTCCGGATTTGATGCGACTGCGCATCAGTTTCTCGTGAACTCCAATTGGCTTCGCACGATCGCGTGGAGCGTGCGCGGCGCGCTGGTGTTGTGGATGATGACGAAAGTGATGCGGTGATGGCTACGCGTCATCCCTGGCGATCCCGAGTGTGCGTCGGAGCAGGTCTGCACTTCCCGTGATTCGGGCACGGGCTTCAGGTGTCAGGCGATCAACGTTCGTGAGAATCATCGCCATCCGCTGGTTCGGTGCAAGCGTCTGGCGGGTGCGGATCAAGAAGTCCCAGTAGAAGACCGTGACCGGGCAGGCCGCAGGGCCGCTGCGTTCGGCGGGGTCGTAGCGGCACGTGGTGCAGTAGTTGCTCATCCGCTGGATGTACTTGCCGCTGGCGGCGTAGGGCTTGGTGCCGACCAGTCCGGTGACCCCCTTGGCCGCGCCCGGGCGCCGATCAGCGTGCATGACCATGCCGAGCGCGTTCGGGAGCGTCACCCAGTCCACGCCATCCACGAACATGCCGAGATACCAGTCACTGAGGGCCCGCGGGTGGACGCCGCTGATGAGAGCGAAGTTGCCGGTGACCATCAGGCGCTGGATGTGGTGGCCGAACCCGGTCTCGAGCACCTGACTCACACAGGCCTTCATGCAGGCCATGTCGGTATCGGCGGTCCAGTAGAGCGGTGGCAACTCGCCGTGCTGGTCAAGCCCGTTGCGATCCGCATAGGCGGGACCTTCGAGTTGGTAGACACCGCGGATGAATTCGCGCCAGCCGATGATCTGCCGCACGAACGCCTCGACCGATTGCAAGGGGGCCTGGCCGGCGCGATACGCCTCGATGGCTCGCTCGCAGCACTCGCGCGGATTGAGCAGCTTGAGATTGAGCGCGCTCGACAACGTCGAGTGGTAGAGCGTGGGTTCGTTCGTCCACATCGCGTCTTCGAAGGGACCGAAGTGGGCGAGACGATGGGTGATGAAGTCGTCGAGTGACGCGAGGGCCTGCTCGCGCGTGACGGGCCAGGCGAACGCCTCGACCGTGCCCGGCAGATCGGGGAGCGTACGGGTCATGGCCGCAAGCACGGCGCGGGTGGTCGCATCGGGCGCGAAGCCGATCGGCGGCCGTGGCCGCGGACTCGGGCCTTGTTTGCCGAAGGGCAGCCGGTTGGCCTTGTCGAAGTTCCACTCGGCGCCGACGGGTGTTGCGCTTTTCCCCGACCCTTCCATGAGATAGCCGGTCTTGCGACGTTGCTCGCGGTAGAAAAACTCCATCGTCAGGGCCGCTCGGCCCTCGGCCCACGCGGCGAATTCTTCCGGTGTGGTGATGAAGTGCTCGTCGGGCAGAATGCTGACCGGGATGCCCGTCGAGTGGCCGACCCGTTCGAACATCGCCAGCACCCGCCACTCGCCCGGGTGGGTACACACGATCTGGGTCGGGCCGAGCGCGGCGACCGCTCGCACAATCTCGGTCTCGAACGTGCCGGTGTTCTCGGGGTCGTCAAGCTCGATATACCGGACGCGGATCTGCCCCCGCCTCAGCGTGGCGGCAAAGTGCCGCATCGCCGACAGGAACAGCGCCGTCCGCTGCTTGTGGCTGGGCACATGGCGGGACT
>JBKJTD010000031.1:0-5360 GCA_046590915.1 Vicinamibacterales bacterium | reverse complement strand
CGAGGTGGGTCGTCGCGTCAGCGAAATGGGATTTGCGGTCATGACCGGCGGCGGCCCCGGATTGATGGAAGCGGCCAACCGGGGCGCCCACGATGCCGGCGGGCTCTCGGTCGGCGTGAACATCAGGCTGCCCTTTGAGCAGGCACCCAATCCGTACCTGGACCGCTGGGTGACGTGTCACTACTTCTTCGTGCGCAAAGTGCTGTTGTTCAAATATTCGTACGGCTTTGTGGTGTGTCCTGGAGGCTTGGGCACCCTTGATGAGCTCAATGAAGCGCTGACGCTCATCCAGACCAACAAGATCGCGAACTTCCCGGTGGTGTTGATCGGCACCCAATACTGGGAGCCCTACATGGCGTTGTTGCGCGAGATGCTGCGCGAGGGTGCCGTGTCGCCGCGCGATCTCGATCTGCTGAAAGTCACCGACGACCTGGATGAAGCGATGGCTCATCTGGAGGCACACACCGTCGCGCATTTTGGACTGCGCCGTGTGCAAGGGCCCGCGTGGTGGCTCGGTGAGCGGAAGCTTCAGGCGCGCCGGGCCGGCACGCCGAGCACGGGGGCATCAGCACCCGACACGACCCGATAGGCGGTCGTGCCCGGGCGTTGCCCGGCCTGGGCGCCGCCGAGGCCGACGACGATCAGCTGGTCGGTGCCTTCAACGGCTTGGATTAGTATGTCGGCGGCATCGCCCGTGCGGACATCGGTCCGCAGAGCCGCTCCGTTCGGGAGTGACATCGTCATGTCGGCCAGCTGCCGCCGGCCGGCCTGCACGGCTTGTCCCACACCCTCCTGCACGAGATCGTTCCAGCGCGTGTGCGCCGAGGCCGTGCGTACCACATGAAGGCACGTGACCGGCACGTCGCATTTGAGGCCAATGTCCAACGCCGTCTCGACCGCCGCCTGCGACGCCTCGCTGAAGTCGGTACCGACGACGAGCCCTGTCAACGCGGGCGCGTCAGACGATCGCGGCGGCACCGCCAGCAGAGGCACGGTGGTCTCGCGCAGCAGATGCAGCGTGGTTGATCCGAACCACATCCGCGCCGCGCGCCCGAGACCCTGTGTGCCCACGACCATGACAGAGGCGCGGTTTGCGAGCGCCGCGCCGGCGAGCACACTGGCGGGTTCCCCGATGCCGATATGCAGCGTGGCCGCCTCAGCGTCCTGACCGAGAAACGCGCGCAACTCCGGCTCGATCGACGCATGCAACGCGTCGGGTCCGTACGTGACGTTGGCCGCCTCGGCCAGCAACGGTTCGACGGCGTGGACCACAATCAGCGGCTGCTTGAGATACGACGCAAAAAATCGCGCCCACGCCAGCGCGCGTCGCGAGTGTTCGGAGAAATCAATGCCGCACACGACTGGACCTGTCATGGTTTGTCCCGATGCGCAGTGTCGAGTTTGACGTTCCAGCGCAGGTCGGTCATCCCCGGCTGGGCAGTGACGCGCCTCGCCAGCTTCTCGAACGTCGCCCGCAGTTCATAGATGCGTTTGACCAGATGCCGGTCATGTTCGACGCGCTTCAAGGTGCCGTTGCCGTGACGCTCGATGAAGGTTTCGATGTCATTCACGATCGCGTCCACGGTCTCGCGAATCTGCCGCAATTGATCGTCGGAGGCCGACTCCACCTCCGACTGCGGCAGATGGCGTAGTACGCCAGCGAAGTGATCAATCGCCTGTACAAACTGTCGTTCGTGCCACCATCCAAACAGGCTCGACGGTGTCGTCAATCGTGAGGCCCGCCGTTGCGTGACCACCGCGTGGCGCACGACCGCGGCGGTGGTCAAGGGCTGACTCATGGCCCCAAGTGTATGTCACTCAGCCCTCCTCCCTCCGACCCGGCAGCAAACCGTCATGCCTCCGCCCTGCTTCCCCTCAATAGTCGACGCGCTCGAGAAACAACCCCGCGGCCGGTGCCGTCAGTTGCGCCGGCAGCGGGGAATCGCCGGTCAGCAGTTCTTCCACCTGCTGGGGCGAAAGGTCGCCCTTCCCACACGCGACCAGAATCCCCACAAGCCGCCTCACCATCTTCCACAAAAAATGTGAGCCTGACACATGGAAGCGGATCAGCGGACCCTCCTCGGTAATCTCCAGCCGCGTCAACAAGACCTGCGTCGACTTCTCTTCCGGGTCGTCATCGGTAAACGCCCGGAAGTCAGCGAATCCGGTGAGGCGCGCGGCGGCTTCGCGCATCCGCCCGAGGTCAAGCTCCTCTTTGACCCACCAGATGAACGGCTTGTGGAAAGCCGATCGCCGGCGTGACACCTGATAGAGGTAGTGCCGGGCGGTGGCGCTGTGCCGCGCATGGAACCGTGGTGGCATGCGCTCGGCCGAGATCACGTTGATGTCGTGCGGCAGGCCGTCGTTGATGCGCGCCACCAGCGTGTTGGTGGGCAGCACGGACGGCACGTCGAGGTGAACGACCTGCGCCAGCGCATGCACGCCGGCGTCCGTGCGGCCCGAGCCGTACGTCTCGAACTGCGGGTTGCTGAGCGCCTCTCCGAGGGCCTTGTGCAGCTCCCCCTGAATGGTGCGGGCGTTGGTCTGAATCTGCCAGCCGGAGTAGCGTGTTCCGGCGTATTCGATGATGAGTTTGTAGCGAGGCACCTGAGTACAATACCCCCATGTTCATCAAGCGATTCTTCGAGCCAAAACTGGCCCAGACAAGTTACGTGATTGGGTGTCCCGGGGCCAAGGCGGCGATTGTCATCGACCCGAATCGCGACATTGAACAGTACATCCGCGCCGCCGAGAGCGAAGGCGTCTCGGTGACCCATGTGACCGAGACGCACATCCATGCGGACTTTGTGTCGGGCAGCCGCGAATTGGCCGCCCGCACCGGGGCGCAGTTGCTGCTCTCGGACGAGGGCGACGCGAGCTGGAAATATGCGTTTGCCAACGATGCCGGCGCGACACTGATCAAGGACGGCGACACCATTACGGTCGGCGCCGTGCGCGTGGACGTGGTGCATACCCCTGGTCACACTCCCGAACACCTGTCGTTCCTGATTACAGACACCGCCGCTGCGAGCGACCCGATTGCCGTGGTGTCGGGGGACTTCATTTTTGTCGGCGACGTCGGTCGTCCCGACCTGCTCGAAAAGGCCGCCAACATCAGGGGCACGATGGAGGTCGGCGCCAAATCGTTGTACGCCAGCCTTCGCAAGACCGATGCGTGGCCGGACTGGCTGCAGGTCTGGCCGGGCCACGGCGCGGGTTCCTCGTGCGGCAAAGGCATCAGCGCGATTCCCTACAGCACCCTCGGCTACGAACGGCGGTTCAACTGGGCGTTTCAGGCGAAGTCGGAAAGCGAGTTTGTCGAGAGTGTGCTCGCCGGCCAGCCCGAACCGCCGACATATTTCGCCGAGATGAAACGTGTCAACAAGGAGGGGCCGCGGTTGTTGCATGGCTTCAAGCGGCCTGACCTCCTTCAGGTGAACGGCCTCGCGCAGGCACTGGGAGTCAACGCCGTGGTCGTCGATACACGACCGGCCGCCGCGTATGCGAACGGACATGTGCCGGGCACCATCAATATTCCGCTCAACGCGAGCTTCACGACCTGGGCCGGATGGCTCATTCCCTACACGCATGACTTTTACCTGATTGTGGACGATGCGGTCGGGACGCAGATTGATACCGCCGTGCGCGACCTCGCGATGATTGGGCTCGATCGCATCGCCGGATACTTCGACGCCGGCGTCGTGGACGCCTGGCCGGAAGGGGAGCGTCCACTCGGAAACGTCCCCCAGATCGCTGTGCACGATTTGAAGGCGTCGCTCTCACACGACGAGGTGACCCTCGTCGATGTGCGCAATATCGCGGAGTGGGCCGCCGGGCACATCGAGGGTGCGACGCACATCTCCCTGGGCACCATTGCCGATCGCATCTCCGAGATCCCCACAGGCAAACCGGTCGTCGTCCACTGCGCTGCCGGCGCGCGGTCGTCGATTGCGGCAAGCATCCTGAAGTCGCGTGGCGTCGACAACGTCGTCAATCTCATTGGCGGCATCGGTGAGTGGCGGAAGGCGCAATTTCCGGTGAAGTAACGATGGGCAAGTCACGCAGCACACCGGCGGATGCGGCCCAGTCGTTTGGTGTAGGCCACCTGACGCGTCACTTGTTTGTGTGCATCGGCCCTGACTGTGTGGCCGCCGACCGTGGTCAGGAGACGTGGGACTACGTCAAGAAGCGGACGAAGGAACTGGGCCTGACTGGTCCAGCCGGTCCATTGTTTCGCACGAAGTGTGCGTGCCTTCGCATCTGCACGGGAGGTCCCATCGCGGTGGTGTATCCGGAAGGCACTTGGTATCGGAATGTGACGCCGAAAAACGCCGAGCGAATCCTGCAGGAACACATCATTGGCGGCGAGGTTGTCGAGGATCTGTGTTTTGCGACCAATCCGCTTCCGGCGTGATTCGGCCATGCCCTTACAAGTCTGGGATCGGGCGACCAATCCTCGTACCTGACCGCCGACCCCGGCCAGACGTGGCGATGGAGCTGCGCCTCCAATTCCCTGATTAAGAGGGACTTGCCGCTGCCCGCGGAAATTCCAGGAGTCGGCTTGATGCTTGCCTCACCTCCCCGGTGGCCGCGACATGTCCAGCAACGAGACGCTGATTCGCTATTGGTATGCCCGGCTCCCGAGGGGGCTTGCTCCGCTCGTTCCGCGGATCGCAGCCGCCGTCGGCGACGGCGGCTGGACGGCCGGCTGGGTACGGGTCGCCGCGTGGGCTCCCGTGGTCGTGTTTGGCATCGGGCTGTTCGTGCCGCGCACCTGGCCCGGCACACAATTCGTCTACACGGAATCTCCGCTCTTTCTCGGACTGGCCGGAGCGCTGAGCATCGTCAGCGGCACGTGCGGTGTCGCGCTCCTGCTGGCGAATGGGCTGCGGGAGGTGCTCAGTCACGACATGGCCAGCGGTCTGAACGCGGTCGTCCACGTGGGCGCCGGGCAGCTCGTCGTGTGGCTTCTCCTGGGTGTGCTCGTCGTGATCCTGCCGCAGTTCGCCCACCTGCTGACCGAGGCGGGCGTCGTGCGGATGCCATTCCTGCATCACCTCGACGTGCGCGCGGTATGCCGATCGCTGCTGTTGGCCACGATCTACCCCTGCCTCGTGCTGTTGTGGTGTCAGGCGGTCACGGTCCTGGCGCGCCCGGTCGTCGCGTGGTCGGGCACCGGTGCCTCGATCGAGGCCATCTCGACGGCCGGACCGTGGTGGCCGTGGGTGGCCGCAGCGGCAGCAGGCGCCGCTCTCGTGCGCGGAATCCTTGAGGGCATTGTGGCGCCGCGCTTGCGCCGGGCTGCGGATGCGGCGGCGCTGAGGCGAGAATGACACGCGTCGGCATGCTCTGCGGGCAGT
>JBKJTD010000448.1:0-10079 GCA_046590915.1 Vicinamibacterales bacterium | reverse complement strand
GCGCTGATGACGCTGGGGATCGGCCTGTACGCACCCTGCATGATTCTGGTCAGCCTGCTCGGCATGAGCGAACGGACGGCCTTCCCGATCATGATGGGCTCGTGCGCGTTCCTGATGCCGATCGGCAGCCTGCGATTTATTCGCGAACAGGCGTACAGCCTCCGCAACGCTCTGGGCCTGGCCATCGGTGGCATCCCTGGGGTGATCATCGCGGCGTATTTGGTGAAGTCGTTGCCGCTGTACTACGTCCGCTGGCTGGTGATCGTCGTCGTCCTCTATACCGCAGTCACCCTGCTGATGTCCGCACGCCGGACCGAGACGACCTGAGGCAGCATACGTCGCAAAAAAAAGAGGGGCGCACCCGCCTTCGCCAAGGCTACGGCGGGCAAGCCCGGACGACCACGGGACCCTTGGACTTCGGGACCCCGGGACCTCGGCTCTTACGCGTACATCCCGCGCAGCTTCGTGACCGTCGCGACTTTGTTGATGGCGACGATGTAGGCCGCCGTGCGCATGTCGGTCTTGTATTTGATCGCCGTCTGCAGGACGGTGTGGAACGCTTCGACCATCTTCCGCTCCAGACGCTCGTTCACTTCCGCTTCCTCCCAGAAGTACCCGTGGCGATCCTGCACCCACTCGAAGTACGACGTGGTCACGCCGCCCGCGTTGGCCAGAATGTCCGGCACGATGAACACGCCTCGTTTGTGCAGTGACTGGTGCGCGGCGGGTATGGTCGGACCGTTGGCACCCTCGACGATGACCTTGGCCTTGACCGTGTCGCAGTTCTTCTCCGTGATCTGATTTTCCAGTGCGGCCGGGATCAGGATGTCCACGTCGAGGCCAAAGATCTTGGTCGGATCCATCGCCTCTGCACCCGGGAAGCCGTGCACGGTCTTGTGCTGCTCGGCCCATTCGATAAGTGCGGCAACATCCAGGCCCTTCGCGTTGTACACGCCACCCTTCCAGTCGGTGACCGCCACGATTTTCGCGCCGATCTTCTGGAGCAGGTCCGCCGACACCGACCCGACGTTGCCAAAGCCCTGCACCGCCACGGTGGCGCCCGCAATGCTGAATCCCAGATGCGCCGCCGCTTCGCGCGCCGTGATCATCACGCCGCGTCCGGTGGCTTCACGCCGCCCGAGGGAACCGCCCATCTCGACGGGTTTGCCGGTGACCACCGCCGTGCATGTGCTGCCCACGTGCATGCTGTAGGTATCCATCACCCACGCCATGGTTTGCGCATTGGTGTTGACGTCGGGCGCCGGCACGTCCTTGTCCGGGCCGATTGCATCGGCGATTTCCGCGATGTACCGGCGGGTCAACGCTTCCAGTTCGCGCTGAGACATCTTGCTGGGGTCACAGATAACGCCGCCTTTGCCGCCGCCGAAGGGCACGCCTGCGACGGCGCACTTCCAGGTCATCCATGCCGCCAGCGCCTTGACCTCATCGAGGCTGACGTCGGGATGGAACCGGATGCCGCCTTTGGCCGGTCCCAGGGTGATGTTGTATTGCACGCGGTAACCGGTGAAAACCTCGACCTTGCCGTTGTCCATGACGACGGGGCACGAGACGATGATCTGCCGCTTGGGATGGGTGAGAATCTTCCAGAGGCCTTCATCGAGGCCGAGGAGGCGCGCCGCGCCCCCGAACTCCTGGAGCATCGCGCCGAAGACGCTGTTTTCTGACGACATGGGTGCACTCCGCGACAGATAAAAACGCCACAGGCAGACCTTCTGCCCGTGGCAAAACCCTCCGAGATTACCGAGGGTCCTTCCGCAAGTCAACGCTCAGTCTGCAGGTCCCGCACGACCCACGCGGAACAAGTCCATAAGTTGTTGCTGCATATATAATTGACCGTCATGAAACCGGTGTCGACCGATCCAGCCGCCGAGTCGGCCAAAGCCCGGTGGGAGCGCGAGGTGCTTGAGCCCACCCTCCAGAAGTCGCCTGAACGTCCCGGCGCCTTCACCACCATCTCCGGGCGAACCATTGACCGGCTGTATACGGACGACGACATCACGGAACTCAACGTCGAGACCGACGTGGCCGCCCCCGGCGCGTTTCCGTACACGCGCGGCATTCATCCGACGGGCTATCGCGGCAAGTTGTGGACCATGCGGCAGTTTGCGGGGTTCGGGACCCCGGAGGAAACCAACGAGCGGTACAAACAACTGCTGGCGGCCGGCGGCACCGGACTGAGCGTCGCGTTTGACTTGCCGACGTTGATGGGCCGTGACCCGGATCACCCGTTGTCGCTTGGCGAAGTGGGCAAGTGTGGCGTGTCGATCGTGTCGCTGGCCGACATGGAACGGCTGTTTGCAGGCATCACACTGGCCGACATCACGACCTCGATGACCATCAACTCGCCCGCGCCGATGATCTTCGCGATGTATCTGGTGGTGGCCGAGCGTCAAGGCGCAGACTGGAAAACACTCTCGGGCACGATCCAGAACGACATTCTCAAGGAGTTCATCGCCCAGAAGGAATACATCTTCCCGCCGCGGCCGTCGATGAAGTTGATCACGGATATTTTCCAGTTCTGCGCGCAGGAAGTGCCCCGCTGGAACACGATTTCGGTGAGCGGGTATCACATCCGTGAGGCCGGGTCGACGTCGCTGCAGGAACTGGCGTTTACGTTGCGGGACGGCATCGAGTACGTGCAGTGGGGCATCGACGCCGGTCTGGACGTGGACGACTTCGTGCCGCGCATGTCGTTTTTCTTCAACGCGCACAGCGACTTCTTCGAGGAAATCGCAAAATACCGGGCGGCGCGCAAGATCTGGGCGCGCGTGATGCGTGACCGGTTCGGCGCCAAGGATGAACGGTCGCTGAAGCTGCGGTTTCATACACAGACCGCGGGTGTCTCGCTGACCGCGCAACAGCCCTACAACAACGTGGTGCGCACCGCGCTGCAGGCGTTGTCGGCCGTGCTGGGCGGCACCAATTCACTCCATACCAACTCACTTGACGAAGCACTCGCGCTGCCGACCGCGGAAGCGGCCACGCTGGCGCTGCGCACGCAGCAGGTCATCGCGCACGAAAGCGGCGTCACCAACGTCGTCGATCCCCTGGGCGGGTCCTACTTCATCGAGCGCCTGACGCTCGACATGGAGGAGGGGGCCTACAAGTACTTCGACGCGATCGATCGCATGGGGGGCATGGTCGCGGCCATCGAGGCCGGGTTCCCCCAGCGGGAGATTGCGGAGTCGTCCTATCGGTTCCAGCAGGCCTTCGAGAAGAAGGACAAGATCATGGTCGGCGTCAACGCCTATGTGGACGCCAACGAACCGCCGTTCCCGATTCTGTATATCGACGACCAGGCGTCCGACCAGCAACTGTCGCGCTTGGCGGAGCTGCGACAAACCCGTGACAACGCCGCCGTGACGCGCACGCTGAACGTGCTCCAAGACGCGGCGCGCGCCGGCGACAACACGATGTATCCACTGCTCGACTGTGTGCGTGCCTACGCCACGGTCGGCGAGATGTGTGATGCGCTCCGCGAGGTGTGGGGCGAATACGAAGAGGTCCCGTCGATCTGATGTCCACCATCCGTGTCGTCATCGCCAAACCCGGCCTCGATGGCCACGACCGCGGCGCGAAGGTGATCGCGCGCGCGCTGCGTGATGCCGGGATGGAAGTCATTTACACCGGCCTCCGCCAGACGCCCGAGCAGATTGTGGCCGCCGCGCTGCAGGAGGACGCCGATGTGATCGGCCTGTCGATTCTGTCGGGCGCGCACATGCATATCTGTCCGAGAGTCATGGAGCTGCTGAGGGAAAAAGAACTCACCCACGTGCGGGTGCTGGTCGGCGGCATCATTCCGGACGTGGATATCGCCAAGCTGCGCGCGATGGGGGTCACTGGAATATTTCTTCCGGGAACCCCGATGCAGGACATCGTGAACTTCATCAACACCCAGGTGCCCCCGCGGGCGGAAGTGATCTGATCACCACGATGGCCACACTGCTCCTCGCCGACGACAGCGTCACGATTCAACGGGTAATCGAGCTGACGTTCGCCAACGAGTCGATTCGTGTGGTGACAGCTCCTGACGGCCACGCAGCCACAGCCCTGCTGGAGACCGAACGGCCGGATATTGTGCTGGCCGATGTCGGCCTGCCCGCAGTGGACGGGTACACGCTGGCCGAACGCCTCAAACGCAACCCCGCGACCGCGACGATCCCCGTGCTGCTCCTCACCGGAGCCTTCGAGCCCATCGATGAGGGACGCGCTCGCCGCACCGGATGCAACGGGGTGCTGGTCAAACCCTTCGAACCCCAGCGCGTCGTCAGCCTGGTGCAATCGCTGCTGGCTGGCCGGATCCCGGACAATCTGTGGCCCAACGACATGCCGCGCATCGACACAGGTGGACCGGCGCCCGGGGCACCCACGGCTGCCGCTCGGCCGCAGGCTGTTGGTCGCGCGCCGCTGTCGGAGCCGGGCACCATGCCGGCGCCCTCGGCAATCGAGGAAGTGTTTGAGATCGGTCTCGATGATTTGGACATGGCCTTCTCGCGTCTCGATCCGGTCGCGCCGCCGAGCCGGATCGATGCCGACGCTGTATCAGATTTCCAGCGCGACATTCAGGAGCTTCGCAAGGTCGCCCCCGAGCCCGTGTGGGCCCCCGCTGCGCCGCCTCGCCCGATGACCAGGGACGCCGCGTCCCCTCCTCCAGTCGAAGACAGGCCGCTGCCTGAAATTGACATGGACGGCCTCGATTGGGATTTGCCTGCGGCTCCGGCGACCAGGATCGACGATTCACCGACGCCGACATGGTTGTCCCAATCTCCGCCATCGCCAGTTCCGGCGGCCACGCCATCCACCTCCGCTCCTCCGGAGTTACCGCGGACTTCGCCTACGCCATCCTCCTTCGCTCCTTCGGAGCTACGGCGGACTTCGCTTACGCCACCCGTGAACGTGCCGGTGTTGTCGACCCCCTGGACGCCCCCGCAGGTCGTTGTGCCCGCGCCGCCGCCGGTGGAACTCCCGGCGCCGCCGCCACCGCTCCCGGTTGTCGAGCCCGTCGTGCTCTTCGCGCCCGCTCCAGTCGCGCCAATCGCGCCGCCGCCAGTCGCACTGTCACCCACGCCACCTACGCCATCCGCCTCCGCTCCTGCGGAGCTACTGCGGACTTCGCCCACGCCACCCATCGCGGCGCCTGCCGCCCCCGAGCCACCATCGCCGTTCACTGCGCCGACACTGGCCGCCGCATTTTCCGCGCTGCTCTCTGCAGAACAGTCGCAACCCGCGGCCACAAAACTGGCGCTCACCGAGTCGTCCTCCTCAGACGCCATGGTCGAAGCGGTGGTCCGCCGAGTGGCGGCTCGACTGACCGGTGAAGTGGACCGGCTGGTGCGTGAGGAATTGGAACGCCTGAAACGATAGAACATGTCTTTAGAAGGTCTGGAAGAAAAATGGTGCACGCGCTGGGACGAAACAGGCGTCTACCTGTTCGATCGCACCGCCGCCCGCGATCGCGTGTTTGCGATTGATACACCGCCGCCGACCGTCAGCGGCTCACTGCACGTCGGTCACGTTTTTTCGTATACCCACACCGATGTCATCGCGCGCTTTCAGCGCATGCGTGGCCGCGCGGTGTGTTACCCGATGGGCTGGGATGACAACGGACTGCCGACCGAACGTCGCGTGCAGAACTACTATGGGGTGCGGTGTGATCCATCGCTGCCGTACGACCCGTCATTCACGCCGCCTGCAAAGCCGGACAAGCAGCCAATCAATATCTCGCGTCCGAATTTCGTCGAACTCTGCGCGCGGTTGACTGCCGACGACGAGGTCGTGTTTGAACGGTTGTGGCGCCGCCTCGGCCTGTCGGTGGATTGGTCGATGACCTACGCCACGATTGGCCGTGATGCGCAGCGCGTTTCGCAGCTCGCGTTCCTGCGCCTGTTGGCGAAAGATCGCGCCTATCAACTCGAGGCACCGACGTTGTGGGATGTGGATTTCCGCACGGCCGTGGCACAGGCCGAGCTCGAAGATCGCGAAATGCCCGGCGCGTACCACAAGGTGACCTTTGCCCGGCCCGATGGCGGCACGATTGACATTGATACGACGCGCCCGGAATTGATCCCCGCGTGCGTGGCGCTCGTGGCACATCCCGATGACCCCAGGTATCAGCCGCTCTTTGGCACGACGGTGACGTCGCCGCTGTTTGGCGTGCCGGTGCCCATTCGCGCGCATGCCCTGGCCGACCCCGAGAAGGGCACAGGCGTCGCGATGATCTGCACCTTTGGTGACGTCACCGACGTCGTCTGGTGGCGCGAACTCGCGTTGCCGGTGCGCGCGGTCATCCAGGCCAACGGCGCATTCAAGCCCGTGACCTGGGGCGCTCCGGGGTGGGAGTCGTCCGACACGGCCCGCGCACAGTCCAACTACGACCAACTCGCAGGCTTATCCGCCGTCAAAGCCCGCGCCCGCATCGTCGAACTGTTGCGCGAGTCCGGTGATCTGGTCGGGGAACCCCGACCGATTACCCACAACGTGAAGTTTTTCGAGAAGGGTGATCGGCCGCTTGAAATCGTCACGTCGCGGCAATGGTTCATCCAGACGATGAATGTACGTGAGGCGTTGCTGGAGCGCGGGCGCACGTTGCAGTGGCACCCCGAATACATGCGCGCGCGATTCGACAACTGGGTGAACGGGTTGAACGGCGACTGGTGTGTCAGCCGGCAGCGCTTCTTCGGCGTGCCGTTCCCGGTGTGGTACCGGGTGCGCGACGATGGCACCACGGATTTTGACGCGCGGCTGCTGCCCAGCGAGGCCCAGTTGCCGATCGATCCCTCCACCGATGTGCCCGAAGGGTTCTCCGCGGATCAGCGCGGCGTCCCTGGCGGGTTTGTCGGCGATCCGGACGTCATGGACACGTGGGCGACCTCGTCACTGACGCCGTTCATCGTGTGCGGATGGGAACGCGATCCGGACCTGTTCGCGCGCACGTATCCGATGCACTTGCGGCCGCAGGCGCACGACATCATCCGGACCTGGTTGTTTTCCACGGTGCTGCGCGCGCATCTGGAGACGGATACGTTGCCATGGGCCGATACCGCCATCTCCGGATGGGTACTCGACCCCGATCGAAAGAAGATGTCGAAGTCCAAGGGCAACGTCGTGACGCCGATGGCGCTGCTTGAGGAGCACGGTTCTGATGCCGTTCGTTACTGGGCCGCCAAAGGCGGGCCGGGCGTGGACACGGCCTTTGAGCCCGGACAGATGAAGGTTGGTCGTCGCCTCGCCATCAAATTGCTGAACGCGTCGAAGTTTGTCCTGATGAAAGACGCGCCGGTTGGGCCGATCACCGAAGCGTACGACCTGTCCATGCTGGCGTCGCTGCGCCAGGTGGTGAGCGACGTCACGAAGGCGCTCGAAGGGTTCGACTACGCTGCGGCCCTTCGCACGGCGGAATCGTTCTTCTGGTCGTTCTGCGATGACTACGTCGAGATGGTCAAGCGCAGACGCATGGCCGATGATGGCGCGGCCGCGTCGGCGATTGCCGCATCGAGACTGGCACTGTCGATTCAGCTGCGGCTGTTTGCGCCGTTCATTCCGTTTGTCACCGAAGAGGTGTGGTCGGGGTGGCAGCAGGGGTCGGTGCATCACGCCGCGTGGCCGACGGTGGCGGAGATCGACGCCGCAGCGGCGAGTGCGGATTCCAGACTCTACGTGAGTACCTCTGGAATTCTGGCGGCGCTTCGGTTCGCGCGCTCCGCCAAAAAGCTCGCTTTCTCGACGCCCGTGAAGGTGGTGGCGCTCTCGATGTCCGACAGTCAGTTTGCGGAGTGGAACACGGTCAGGGTGGACGTGCTGGCGTGTTGCAACATCAGCGACGACACCGACGCGGCTGTCGCCGTGGGGCCGTCGTCGCCACTGACGGCGGATGTCGAGCCCGTTGCCTGAACGGCCTGACTCCAGCCCTGATGATCTTCGAGACGCGCTCGCTTGGCGGGCCGTGCCGCTGTATTTCTATGAACGTGTCACCTCGACCAACGACGTCGCGCTGACCCTGGCCAGGGCAGGCGCCGCGTCTGGCACCGCCGTACTGGCCGATCTGCAGGAGGCCGGACGCGGGCGCCTGGGTCGGACGTGGTGGTCGCCTCCGGGTGCGGGGATGTATCTGTCTGTCGTGGTCAGCACTGACCGGCTTGGATCACATGTGCCACTGCTGACCCTCGCGGCCGGAGTGGCGCTGTCTTCGGCGTTGCGGGCGGCGTCGGGTCTTCCGGTCGAACTCAAGTGGCCCAATGATGTGGTCATCGGTCGGCCATGGCGCAAGCTCGCGGGTATCCTGTGTGAGACCACCACGGCCGGGGTCTCCGCGGCGGGACCTGAGGCTGTCGTGATCGGCATGGGATTGAATCTGCAACGGTCGGCGTATCCGCCCGCCATTGCCGATCGCGCGACCTCAGTGTCGGAAGAATGTGATCAGCTTGTCTCTCGCGCGGCTGTAGTGTCGGCCACCCTCCAAGCGTTGGACCACGAGGTCGATCGACTCCGCACGGGCGACGTCTCAGGGGTGCTGCACGACTGGCGTGCCCTGGCCTCCGCGGGTCTGGCACACGCGCCTGTCCGCTGGCGGGATCACGACGGAGAACACCGCGGGACGACTGTGGCACTCGCCGATGATGGCGCGCTGGTCGTGAGGCGTGCGGGCACAGACAGCGAGATTCGGATCGTGTCGGGTGAAGTGGTGTGGGAGATGTTGACGCGTGACTGATATCGGGGACTACTGCCGGGAGGTGGAGGCCCATCTGACCCGTGTCAACGGTGGGCACCTGGTCCGGATTGTCGGCCCGGGGTTCATGCTGGTGCGGCACTGGGCCGAAGAGGGCGTGCCGCTGTCAGCGGTGTGTCGCGGTATCGAGCAGAAGGCCGAACGACACAAGGTGGGCGCCGCCAGGCGGCCACTGCGGATTGAATTCTGCGAAGCAGATGTGCGTGAAGTGTATGAGGCGTGGCGCCGGGCCATTGGCGTGTCAGGCGCCGCCGGCGACAGCGCCGAAGGTGCTGCAGCAGGGCCGGTCGGCGAACGCGGCAGCGGCTCGGCGCGACGGGTGACGACGCGGGACCTGGAACGCGCCGTGGAGCGTCTGATGGCGACGGCAGGTCGCCTCGACCTGCCCGACAGCCTGCGCGACGAAGTGAACCGCGTGCTGGAACAGGTCATCCACATTCGCGACGCCGTGAAGGGCACTCGCGGTGCGGCCCGCGAAGGACATCTGGAGGCGCTCCCGGAGTTGGACCGGTCGATGATGGCTGTCGCGCGTATGGTGATCAGCGCAGACGCGCTGGCGCCGGTTCGTGAGGACGCCGAACGTGATCTGCAGCCGTTTCGCGCGCGACTTGCGCGTGACGCGTGGGATCAGGCCGTGGAGGTCACCGTGGCCCGCGGCGTGCGTGAATATTTTGGATTGCCGAACCTGGCGGACATTACATGATTGAACTCGATATCGAACGCGCCGTTCCTGGTGGCGACATGCTGGCTCGGCACGACGGTCGTGTGGTGTTTGTCGCCGGCGCCCTGCCGGGCGAACGCGTGCGCGCCGTCATCACGCGCACTCGCGGGAAGGTCGCGTGGGCGCAGGTGCGCGATGTCCTGACGCCCAGTCCGGATCGGCGCGACGTGCAGACCGATCCCCTGTGTGGTGGGCGCACCTACTCACACATCAAGTACGAACGACAGCTGACGATCAAGGGCGAGGTCATCGCGGACGCCTTCAGGCGCATCGGCAAGCAGCCGCTGGACGCGCCGGTGCACGTCGAGCCATCGCCCGAAACGGGCTATCGTCTCCGTGCCCGGCTGCACGTCAACGGCCTGCAGATGGGTTTTTATCGCGAAGGCTCGCATGTGATCTGTTCGGCCGCGATGACCGAACAGCTGACCGCCGACACCCTGGCGGCGGTGGAGTGGTTGCAGACGACGATGGGACCGTCGCTGCAGATCTGCGAGTCCGTGCTCGTGTCTGAAACCGCGAATGGTGACGCGCGCGTGCTGGTGTGCACCACTCGGGCTGGCGCCTCGCTGAAGCCCTTTGTGGGGTTGACGTTGCCCGACGGCGTGACAGGTT
>JBKJTD010000390.1:0-3324 GCA_046590915.1 Vicinamibacterales bacterium | reverse complement strand
TATATGCCTGCAGGGGTGCCGACGCGCCGCCCTTCGCCGCGCGCAGGAGTTGTGTGGGAATCGCCACGGTCAGTCGCGGGGCGACCTGCGTCACCGTCACGGTCACGCCGGCAATGGTCAGTGTGGTCGATCGGGGCGTGCTCGACGCTCCCACGGAATACGCGGCCGACGCTGAGCCTGACGATGACGCGCCTGAGGTGATGGTGGCCACCTGTGTGTTTTGTGATGTGGCGTTCCAGGCGCAGCCACTCGCGGTGGTCACGCCCACTGCGCCGGCGGCCCCCTCCAGCGGCACGGTGATGGCCGTCTGGCCCACCGCGTAGCTGCACGCCGAGTCGCGGAAGTTGGCGACGCTGGGTGAGGTGAGATCCATCGCCCGCGTGTTGTCTTCGGTGGTGGTGCCGGCCGGCGTGGAGGTGTTGGGAAACGATCGCAGGGGTGTCGAGAAGATGGCCTGGCGCGCACACGAGCCGCCGCTCGCGCACGCATACGCCATGACGGTTCGTGCAAGGCCAGGCACGGTGTAGCCGTACGCAAAATCAAATGCCGGCGAGCTGGCGGCATTCGGTCGGTCATGCTGCAGCCCGATGTTGTGACCGATTTCATGCGCGAGCGAGAGGTTGGTCGCCGCACATCCCAGCGCGATGGTCACGTTGAAGGCGCTGGTCCGAAACGACGTGTTCACGGAGGTCGGCCCCATCACGTAGGCAATGCCGCACACGTCAGTCGCTTCGGTCAACAGCGACACCACGTCGGCCTTGTAGAGGTCGCGAAGACCGTGGACCTCATCGAGATGTCCGTCTCCCACCGTGCGCAGGCGCGTGAGGTCGGTCGTCGAACTCCCCGACTCCACGTATCCGACCTCCGTCAAGTAGGCGACACGATACCGGTGGGTGGCGTCGGAGTTCTGCAATGCCAGGTTGGCATTGTTGACGGCAGCGATGGCTTCCGCCTGCATTGCCGAGGTACCGCCGAGCCGGACACGGGCAGCCGGAGTGTAGACGACGAGCAGGTCGACAAAAGAATTGCTGTCGTTGGATGTGGCCGGCACGGGGTCGGCGCCTGTCTGAGCCCCGGGTGCGCCGGGAGTGTCGGGCGCGGGCAACGCGTCTCCGTCGGGTGGCAACGCGGCGGCGTCCACCTCCTCGATGCGATGGAAGGCGGATGCGTCGAGGCGTGAAATGCGATAGAGCCGGCCATGGCGGACCATCCGCCCCACGATCCGGTCGTCCACGACCGTGAGCGCGACTTCCCCGTCGATGACCTCGCCGGCCGTGGCTGCGCCGATGATGGGCCCTGCGGCAAAAAATCCGCGCGCCTGATCCTCGAAGTGCCGGAGGGAGACGACGACGTCGCCCCCGCCCGGAACCGGGACGAGTACCTGGCCACGGCGACGCCCGGCGGCTTGAAGCAGATCGAGCCGCGCGCGCACGAGGCGGGGCGGGCCGGGACGCTGGTCAGCTGTGGTCAGGGAGGCCGTGCTGTCAAACACCCGGACCGGTCGCTGCGACTGCGCGCCCAGCCATGCCGGGGCTGAACCAGCAGCGGCCAGCATCGCGAGAACAACGAGGATTCGGACAGGCACGTTGGGTTAGACCTGCTGATATCATCCCTCGTTGAACATGGCTGGCGCTATCCCCATTCTCATCCTGTGCGGCGGGCACGGCACACGCCTGCGCGAAGAGACCGAATATCGCCCCAAGCCGATGGTCGAGGTCGGCGGTCGCCCGATGCTCTGGCACATCATGCAGATCTACGCGGCCTACGGGTTCCGGCGGTTCATTCTGCTGACCGGATACAAGGGTCATGTCATCAAGGAGTACTTCCTCAATTACGAAGCGCTCCATCGGGACTTCACGGTCACGCTCGGCCGACGCGACAGCGTCACCTTCCACGGCGAACACCCTGATGACGGATGGGAAGTGACGGTGCTCGACACCGGCCTCGACACGATGACCGGGGCGCGGATCAAACAGGCGGAAGCGTACGTGACCGCCGACCGCTTCATGGTCACCTACGGCGACGGCGTGGCCGACATCAATGTCGGCACGTTGCTTGACCACCACATGCGCGCGGGCCGCTTGGCCACGGTCACTGGCGTCCGCCCACCCGCACGCTTCGGCGAACTCGTCGTTGCCGATGGGCGCGTGGTGGAGTTCAGCGAAAAACCGCAAATTCAGCAGGGCCTCATCAACGGCGGATTTTTTGTGTTCGAACGCGCGGCCTTCAAATATCTGAGTGCCGACCCCACCTGTGTGCTCGAGCGCGAGCCGCTTGAACGATTGGCGGCTGACGGCCAGCTCACCTTGTTTCAGCACGACACGTTCTGGCGCTGCATGGACACGTACCGTGACCTGCAGGCGCTCAACCAACTCTGGGATCAACACTCCGCCCCATGGAAGACCTGGTAATTGCTTCGTCGCTGCGCTGCCGCATCTGCGGTGGTGCCGACTTTCATCCCGTTCTGTCACTCGGCCGAACGCCGCTGGCCAATGCGCTGTTGAGCGAGGGCGACCTCTCGGTCGACGAACCGGCGTTCCCGCTCGATCTGGTGATGTGCCGCACGTGCACCCTCGTGCAGATCACCCTGAGCGTGCCGCCTGAACGGCTGTTCTCGCACTACGTCTACTTTTCGTCGTTTTCGGATGCGTGGGTGGCCCACGCCAAACGGATTGCGGATCGCCTCGTTGCCGATCGTGGGCTCACCGCAGCGTCGCTGGTTGTGGAAGTGGCCAGCAACGACGGCTACCTGCTGCAGCACTATCAGGCCGCCGGCGTGCCGGTGCTCGGCATCGAACCGGCGGAAAACATTGCGGCCGTAGCCCAGGAGCGCGGGATTCCTTCGGTCGCCCGATTCTTCGGTCGCGAATTGGCTGACGAGTTGCGCGCGCAGGGCAAAGCCGCCGACGTCATCCACGCCAACAACGTGCTCGCCCACGTTCCGGATCTGACGGGCGTGGTGGCAGGGTTTGCCACGCTCCTGGCACGCCGGGGTGTCGTGGTGGTCGAAGCGCCGTACGTGCGCGACATGATCGACCACGGCGAGTTCGACACGATTTACCACGAGCACCTCTGTTATTTCTCACTCACAGCGCTCGCGCGACTGTTTGCCGATCACGGGCTGGCGATTGTGGACGTGGAGCGACTGCCGACACATGGCGGATCGCTGCGGGTGTTTGCCGAACACGCCGGCGCACCGGCATCACCCGTCGTCGCCGCGCTGCTCGAGGAGGAACGCGCGTGGGGCATTGACCTCCCGTCGCGCTACGATCAATTTGCCACCGATGCCGAACGGATCCGCGAAGACCTGGTCCGCACCGTGCG
>JBKJTD010000438.1:0-3414 GCA_046590915.1 Vicinamibacterales bacterium | reverse complement strand
GTCTGGAACGATAGTTAAAAGCTATTGCCAAAGACAGGCATTAGTCCAAGCATTGGGGACAGCTCACTAGTCACCATCACGGGTCCAACGTCGCAGACACCGGACGCCACTTAGACGCCGAGCCCCCCAACCCTAGCAGTTGCCCTCTCCTGGGAACCTTCGGCCCGCCCTAACCCGGTGGGCCTTTTTCATTTCAAGGCACCATGCTTCGACACATTGGCAGACTAAGGGCAGGCGGCGGCGGGGTAGTCCCCCCTGCGGACCTGTCGTTCCTGTCTGGCTCCGGTGTCACTGGCTCGCCTGCCTCCGATTGGGCATCCTCGACCGGAAGCGTCACGGTCAGCCAGGCCACGGCGGCAAACCGGCCCGCTGTCACTGCTGCGGTGTTCGGCAGCACGCAGGGCCTGACGTTCGACGGCATCAACGACATCCTCACCGTCGCCTCCAAGGTGGTGGCGCAGACCGGCGCGGCGACTCTCTCCGTGGTTATCAAAACGCCTGCTGCCTTCACCGCAAGGGGCGTGATCGTCAGCCAGTCGGATACGGCGCTGGCGAACGAGTGGGCCGAGTTCGGTATCGACTCGGACGGAAAGCTGTTTTACGAGCGCAACGCCGCAGGGTCCAAGCGCACCGTGAAGGGCAGCACGGTCCTCGCCGTTTCGACCGTTTATGACGCGCAACTGTGCTGGGACGGCACCGACTTCTACCTGCAGCTCTCCGGCAACGAGGAAAACCCGCTCGTCATGGAAAACGCTGCAACCGGCTTTGCATGGTTCGGCGCTGTGGCAGGCACCACGGCATTCAGCATCGGCGGGACCATGACCAGCGGCGGCGCGGCGCGATTCTTCGCGGGCTCCATCGGTAACGTGTCCTTCTGGAACCAGGATTTGACCGCGTAATGGCCGCTCTGACCGTCACCCAAACCGGCAACCTGTCGGCTCCCGCGACCTTCGGCGGAGCTACCTTTGCCAACGGCGACACGATCACTTGCGGCGCGTTCACGCTGACGATTGACGTTGCCGCCAGCATTGGGACGAGCCCGAACGATGTGGTAACGCGCTCGCTTGACCTGACCAGCGCCGCGTCTGTGGTGATCGTGGCCGCTGGGATAACCCTGACCATGGCGGGGAACATCGGCGAGGTGAACGGCTCGACCTTCCAGCAAGAGGCGGGCTCGACGGTCACATTCGACAACAGCGCAAGCGGTGGCGCTCCGGTCTACACGTTCATCAATACGGGCTTTTCCAAGTTCGTGTTCAACGGCACGTCGTCCAGTCGCTGCACGATCCAGGCGATTGCCGGACAGACCTTCGGCATGGGCGTGGCCCACGGCCTATGGACGCAGAGCTACACGACAATCCGCCGTTGCTCAAACCTGACCAGCACGAGCTTCAACGGGAATGTGGTGATTACCGACGCACCCGCTAACGCCAGCTTCGACACCTGCGCCACCATCGACTGGACGACCACAGGCGGCACCACGAACCTCACCGTGGACGGCGCTTCCTTCAGCGCCGGGACGCACGCAACGCAGGACGTAAAGATCGCGATGGCGACGTACACCTCCGGCACGCGCCGGATCAGTGGCTGCGTGTTCAGAAAGAGGGTCAACTACACGAACTCGAAGGCGTTCACGATCAGGCATAACTACTTCGGCGCTGGCCTGGAGAACGTCGCCGGGGCCACGATCGCCAACGCAAACGCCTGCCGCGAAAACATCATCATTCAGGACGGCACGATCAACGGCGGCAATGGAGCCCTCTTCCCGTACTCCATCGAGCGCAATTACCTAGTGGTCGAGAACGCCATCGGGAACCCGCACTTCATCGCCCCCACGGCCTTACTAGCTGCCGACAACACGGTTAGCCAGAACGTTTTTGACTCGCAAGCCCCGGACCTTGTGGATTACGGAGATGCGATCCTTGTCAACGCTGGGGCGACCTCTGCGGGCAATAAAGTCATCAGCCGCAACAATCTGGTGATCCCGAGCAAAGCTGGCGTTGGTTCCGGCACGCTGCTGACGATCTACGCCAACAACACGGCTGCAGGGCTGTTCGAGACGTACCGAAGCACGGTCAACGTGAACAATCCGAGCGTTGGAACCTACGCTCGCCGCGCAGCTCTGGCTTGCGCTGAAGCAGGAGACGGCGCGGCAGATCAGGTCGCCGCCGCCAAGAGCAATCTTGTCTGGGGCTCTACCGCTGGGCAGGGCTACATCGGAGAACGCCTGCAGGGCGCGGTACAGGGTCACATCACCCCGGCTGGTGCCAATTACAACTGGACCCACAACACCACCGCAGGCGACAACGGGCGGGGCTACGAGGACCAGGTTGCAGCGGGCAACCTGTGGCTGGCTGGAAATGCTACTGCTGCAGGTGTGGACGCAAACCAGGGAACGGGCGACCCGTCTTTCTTCGACTCCAGCCGCAACGCCCTGACGTGGGCCGTGTCGCGCGGCTACGGCAGCACTTTCGCCGCTGCAAAGACCGCGCTTCAAGCAGACCCGACTCGCATGGCAGATCTGATGCGGTTCATGTTCGAGGGCTACAGGACGCAGAGCGCAGCAACCCGCAACGCAGCCCATGACGGCGGATGCGTAGGAGCGGCGAACTACGCTAAGACCCGAAGACTGGACAAGCTGTCCAGCCTTCGCAGTCAGCTTTCTGTGTACGGAACGACATAAGCAACTAACGGAGCGGACACGCCGGGAGGCACCCGCAATCATGGAAACACCGAAAGTAACGGGCCGATTCGGCAAAGGCAATCCCGGCAAGCCAAAGGGAGCCATCAGCAAGACCACCAGGACGGCCAAAGAGGCTATTGCGCTGGCTGCTGAGGGGTTAGGAGGCGCTGACCGTCTTGTGGCCTGGGCGAAGGAAGACCCGCTGAACGAGCGGGCGTTCTGGTCGAGCATCTATCCCAAGCTCCTGCCGGTCCAAGTGGCGAACGCGGACGACGAGCCGTTCAAGACCGACAACGTGTGGCGCTTGGAACTGGTGAGCCGTGCCAACGCTGACCCTTCCTGAGAAGCTGCAGCCGCTGCTCGACCCCAAGCGGTACAAGGTGCTCCACGGCGGGCGGGGGTCGGCCAAGAGCTGGTCAGTCGCTCGCGTGCTTGTCCTGCTGGCGACGATGCGACCGATTCGGGTGCTGTGTGCGCGGGAAACGCAGAAGTCGATTCAGGAATCGGTGCACCGGCTGCTGAAGGACCAGATTCAGGCGCTAGGCGTTGAACACCTGTTTGACGTGCAGGAAACCAAGATTGTCGGCACGAACGGTAGCGACTTCGCTTTTGCGGGCATCCGTCAGCAGGGCGTGGCTAACCTCAAGTCGTTCGAGGGTGTGGACATCGTATGGATTGAGGAGGCGCAGGTTGTCACCAAGCGGTCGTGGGATGTGCTGATCCCCACGATT
>JBKJTD010000202.1:0-43875 GCA_046590915.1 Vicinamibacterales bacterium | reverse complement strand
TTGCGGCAGGGCCACGATCCCGTCCGTGACTTGCGCGTTGCCACCAAGCGTCAGTGCGGTGACCGCGCCGTTGTTGCAGTTGCCCACGCCAGTGCGTGGCGTCGACAGCGTACCGTTGACGGTCGAGTTGCCGCTTTCCGTGAGGTTGCCGTTTGTGCCCACATGGCCGTAGGTGTTGTCGGTCACCGGCACACCACCGACAAGCGTCATGTTGGCAGAGTCATAACTGTCAGTCGAGACGCCACCCGAGAAGTTGAGTGCGCCGCAGCCGCCATGGGTCGCAAACGCCGCGTAGGTGTGCGCAGCCACGACCTGCCGTTCAAGAATCGCGGACACTTCGACCTGGCCGGATCGCGCGCCCGCGACGCTTCCGCGTGCCGTGAGCCTCCACGTCTGGACGACGGTGGCGATGCTGGAACCGTACGGGGTCACGTCGCGCATCGAAAGCAGGGTGGCGGTGGCCGTGTACCCCACAGTGGTCTGGCCCGCAGGCAACGTCCCCTGGGCAGCCGCCGCGAACGCCGTCTGCACGGCCGTGACAGGGTAATTGCTGGAGACACCGGCCATGGCCGACAAGACCACGGGTTGTCCGAGATACCGGACCGGTGACACCGTGGTGTCGTAGTTGGTGGTGGGATCGGCCAACGACCCGGGAAGGGCGTACGTGTTCAACAGGTAATGTGCCGCCTTGTGGACGCCCGACTCGGCGCCATACCGCGCCTGCGACATCATCCGGTAGTTGAGACTTGAGAAGGTTTCCGTGCGCCCGAGCACCAACACCGCCGCGCCGAGCGATGAAAACGCGAGCATGAACAGCAGCGCCAGCACGAGCGCGATCCCTTCGTCGTTACGCGGCTCTGATCGTTTTGTCATGGCAGGAGGGCCAGAATCGTGAGCGGCATCGGCTGGATGCGATTGGTTTCCTGCATCGACGCCATCTGCCATGCGTGAAAGACATTCCGAGGGGACACGTTGAGCAGCGTCTTGGTTTCCACCTGAAACTGGCGTGAGACCGGATCAATCTGCTGCGTCTGGACGCTCAGGGTGATGGCCACCGCTGTGACGTACGTATTGCCGGCGACGACTTCGGTCTGATAACTGAAACACGGCGCGCCGCCGGGGTTGGCCACCACGTTGCTCAGAAGAATCATCGCCGGCGTCCACGCGGGTTTCGACGGTGCATCCCACGCGACCATGTTGCGCGACAGGCGCTGATTGACCGTGTCACACGTGTACTCGATGTACACCATCTGACCGTTGCTGTTCACATCCCCAAACAGTTTGAGCACGGTGCCGGTCGACCCGTTCATGAGCGACGGCGGCACGATCCCGTGTGAGAATCCGCCGACCACGGCCACCGGCGCGCCAGCCGCATGCACCAGGACAAACGATCCGGTAATCAGATGGCTGGTGGTATCGATGGCGGTGATGGCGACCGTTTCCTGAGAGCCGCCGGTGTCAATCAGCAACTGCTCGCCGACAAACATCCCTGCGGTCGAACTGACACCAATCGTCTGCACGCCGGTGGCGACGGCAGACGCGAGCGTCACCGGTCCGGGCAGCGCGACGAGCCCGGCCTGACCGACCTCCTGCTGCAGCAGTTCAATTGCGCCGCGGACGCTGCTGTGCATCTGCGTCCGGTTCCATGTGGTCCGTTGCCCGTTGACCGATTGGAGCAGGAGCTGCGTGGCGATGCCAATCACGACGCTGAGCACCAGCATCGACACCAGCAATTCAGGCAGTGAAAATCCGGCTTCGTCGTCGTGCAAGGCGGCCATATCAGAAGGGGAAGGTCTTGAGCGATGTGACCGTGGACCGTGGCGGCGCCGTGCGCCCCAGACTCGATTCCACAGTCACGGTGACTTCAATCTGCTTGAGATTGGCCATCGGGCTTGACACCGCCCAGACCCGTTTGTAGAACCATCCGGCGGGCGCACTCCCGTCGGCACTGGCGATCAGGGTGCCGCTCTTGTCGAGATAATCCGCGTATCCGGCTACCGGCGCGGCCGGATTGGCAGTGCCTCCAACCGAAAGGCCCGTGCCGCCAAACCCGGCCGCAGGAAACACGCGCGTGTCGCTGGTGGAATCGCCCCACGCGAGCACCAGGAGCTGTTCCATCTTGTCCTGCGCGTATTCAGTGGTGCGGGCCGCCAGGTGCCCCTGATTTTCCGTGGTCATCATGCCGACCACACCCATCGACCCGAGTCCGCCCAGAACAACAAGCAGCAGGGCGGTGGCCACCATGGTCTCGATAAGAGACGAACCCTGATCGGACTGGGAGGTCATTGCTGGCGCCACGCGCCGTCGGAAGACAACGTTGTCCTCCAGACCTGCATCTGGCCGGTGGCCCCGAGCACAATGCCGAAGACCCCTGTGGGACCCCGCAGGTACAGCACTTGTGTGGTCATCGGGGTGCCGGCGTTTGAAACGGGAAGGCCACGGGAATTGAAGATCACGCACGCCGTGCCGTTGATCGCGGTGCCGTCGGCCGCCAGACATGGGGTTGGCTGCGCGACTACCGCCTGGCTGTTGGGCGGTGCTGAGGCTGCCGGGCCCGCACCGAACCGATCGCCCTGGGAGAGGCTATGCGTGCCGCCGTCCATGATCCAGCCCGGAGTGCCGGTGGACTGCCACGTTTCGATCTGCCACGTACCAGCGGCTTCGTTCACGCGCAAGCGGGTTCTCGAGAACTTCGTCGCAGCCGTCATCTTCGTGAGGGCGACCGCACTGGAGAGCCCCTGCGCGTCACCGCGAAGCCTGATGTCGTCGATCATTCCGCCAGACATCGGGACGCTCATCGCGGCAAGGGAGCCGATCACGGCGAGAACAATGAGGAGTTCGACGGCGGAGAAACCGTGGTCGTGTGGGTGTCGGGTCGTCACGGTCCTGCAAAGAGCAAGGCAGGTACCCGAAACCTATCCCCGTAACGTGTTGGAAAATATAGTGTTGCAGAATTGGGCCAGGCGACGACGATCACATTACGGCCGTGCTGATTACAGTTCTGCCGCCGTTAGTGCGGGTCGATTTCCTTCACGGCGCAGTCCGGGCAAATGCCGTGGGTCACCTCCGACCCTGTCTGGGTCCTGATGTAGGTGTCCACGTTCACCCAGAAATCCTTGTCGTCGCGCACTTTCCGGCACCACGCGCACACCGGGACCAGCTGCGCAAGGAGTTGGACCCGCTCGAGGGCGTTGGCGAGTTGCCGCGAGGATCGGCGGAGTTCAAATAGCGCCACGACCTGGCGGGCTAACGCCTCCAGGACCGTGATCTGGCCTGCGGTCAGGTTCCGGGGCCGGTCGTCGATGACGCAGAGAGCACCGAGTCCGTGACCTGCTGGCGTGATCAGTGGTGCGCCCGCGTAGAACTGGACATGCGGATTCTCGAGGACGTAGGGGTTATCGGCAAACCTCGCGTCCTGTCGCGCATCCGGCACGATCAACGGCGCGGTGTCGAGAATCGTGTAACTGCAGAAGGCATCGTCTCGTGTGGTTTCTGCCGCGTTGATACCCTTGCGCGCGGCGAACCACTGCCGATGCTGGTCGATCAATGTCACGGCCGCCATTGGCGTGCCGCACACCTCTGCCGCAATGATGACGATGTCGTCGAGGGTGCGTTCGCCAGTGGCATCCAACACGTCATAGGCGCGAAGCACTCGGAGGCGTTCTTCCTCATTAAGCGGCAGTGGTGCGGCGGGCATGCCCCGATTGTCCCATGGGCGCGGATCGCACGGCTGTATTCCATCCTGCAATTCGCGGCTCCCGACTTGATCCTGCGAGCGCGCTCCGGACAGGCTGGTTCGGGAATTGTTCGTCGCCGATCTGGAACGGGACGTGCACCACACTCGCGTGAGGTACACGTATGCTGCGAATCATTGGCGTCTTGTTGTTCGTCGCCGGCCTGACGGCATTGGTCCAAGGCCGAATCGCCGTCCCCAACACAGACACAATCGTCGAACACATACCCATTCCGCCGCTCGTCGGAGGGCTAGCGATGGCGGCGGGTGTCGTGCTGCTGATGAACCCGCGGCGGCGGTTTGGCGCATTCTGATCACTGATTCTTCTTGATCACCGTCCCCCTGAGCGTCTTGCCGCGCTCGGGCAGGGCCGGGCGCGTGAGTTTCGCAGGCGGATTTTTCTTCAGTTCATCCATCACGATCGCGATCGCGCGCTCGAGCTGCGGATCGCGGCCGGCAATCACGTCGGCGGGCGTCTGCTCGACTTCCACGTCGGGCGGCACGCCCTCGTTTTCGACGAGCCAGCCGTCTTCGGCCGTCCAGAATGCCAGGTTCGGCGCCGTGATGCTGCCGCCATCGAGCAGGAGGGGGAAGCCGAGCGTCCCGACCAACCCGCCCCACGTGCGCTTGCCGACGATGGGACCGAGGTTCGCCTGTCGCCACATCCACGGGAACAGATCGCCGCCCGATCCGGCCGTTTCGTCGATGATGAGTGCCTTCGGCCCCTGAATCGACGCGGCGGGCATCTTCAGATCGGCGCCGTAGCGCATCGCCCACATGGACGACGCGGGGCGTTTCAGGATGTCAATGTAATAGTCGGCCACCGATCCGCCCCCGTTGAAGCGCTCGTCGACGATGACGGCGTCTTTGTGGGCCTGCGGATAGAAATAGCGCTTGAAGTACGTATAGCCCAGCGTCGTCGTGTTCGGCACATAGACGTAGGCGACGCGGCCCCCCGTGGCGGCGTTCACCTTGCGCAGGTTGCCTTCGACCCAGTCGCGGTTGCGCAGCGCCGCTTCGTTGGCGACCGGCACGACCTGCACGGTGCGCGAGCCAGACCCGTCGGCATTCGGTCCGATGGTGAGGTCGACGATGCGGCCGGAGGTGTTTTCGAAGAGCGAGTACAGGTTCGTGGGCGGACGCAGGTCGCGGCCGTTGACGGCGAGCAGGTATTCGCCCGCCTTCGCGTTCACGCCCGGCTCGCTGAGCGGCGCGCGCAACTGCGGGTTGAAGTTGAGGCCGCCGAAGACCTTTCTGAAGCGATAGCGGCCATTGGCGATCTCGTAATCGGCGCCGAGCAGTCCGCCTGGGACGGTCTCCGGCGTGTCGGGACCGGCGTCGCCGCCGCCCACGCGATGGTGGCCGACCGCCAGCTCGCTCGACATCCACTGCAGCACGCGGTTCAGATCGCCGCGCGACGCGATGTGCGTGAGGAAGGCGCTGTAGCGGGACTTCTCTTCGAGCCAGTCCAGGCCGTGCATGTTGGAGGCGTAGAAGTAGTCGCGATTGAGGCGCCAGGCCTCATTGAAGATCTGCTGCCACTCCGCCTTCGGATCCACGCGGACGGCAATCGCATCGATATTGAGGCGGCCTTCTGTCGCCTGCACCGCACGGTTGGTCGGTACGATCGACCAGGCGGCGTTGTTCAGATAGAGCAGGCGTTTGCGATCGTGTGACACCGTATACGCCTCCGCGTTCGCCAGGAACGGCTCGGCCCTCCGCGTGGTCATCAAAAACCGCTGCAGCGAGGTAACGCCGTCGGTGCGGCGCAGGAAGTAGAGCTGGCCGTCCTCGCCCGTGCGCGGGTTGGTGATGTTGCCGGCAGGCACGGGGAGATCGATAATGCGGAACTCAATGCCTTCGGGATCGATGCGCGTGACGGCAGGCGGCGCTGCGGGCGGCGGAGCGTCAGCCGCGGCGGGAGATGTCGCCGGTGTCGCCGGTGTCGCAGGCGGCGTTGCCGCGCGCGCGACCTTCTCCTCGTCGCTTTCGCGTGCGAGCGGATTGGGCGTGGTGTTGGCGAGCACCGCGACATACAGGCTGTTGTTGGGCTCCATGTCCTGGCTCCACATCGCGAACCAGTCGGAGGCCGGACCGGCGTCGGTGGATCCGAGGAAATACAGATATTTGCCGCTCCTGTCGAACACCGGGTCGGACACATAGCCGAGGCCGTCGGTGACCGGATAGCCCCTCGCCTGCTCGAGCGAGTACAGCTTGAGCGTCGTCTCCAGCGTGTTCGTCTTGATCGTGTAGGCGAGCCACTTGGAATCGGGCGACCAGTCGTAGCGGATGGGCACGCCGCCCGGTGAATAGATGTACGCCGATTCGATCTTCGTGACCTTGCCGCTGGCGGCATCCATCCAGAAGAGTGTCTGCGAGTTGTCGGCAAACGCGAGGCGCGTGCCGTCGGGCGACCAGTCGAGCAGCTCGTAGAAACCCGCGCCGCCAAGCGGGAAGCGGCGGATGGCTTTCTCGTCGCCGCGGCCGTCCTGCGGCGCGATGTGCAGCATGTATTCGCCCGACTCATCAGAGAAATAGGCGAGACGCGTGCCGTCGGGCGACCATGAGGGCTGGCGCTCGTGCGCGTCCGGCGTGTTCGTGACGTTGCGCGGGTCGCCTTTTTCCATCGGCACCGTGACGATCTCGCCGCGATATTCGAATGCCGCGCGCGCGCCGGTGGGCGAGAGCTCGGCACTGCGAATCCAGTTGGCACCGCGCGCCCAGCGCGGGCGCAGGCCCACGAGGTCGGCTGCGGCCCCGATCGTCAGGCGCGTCGCCGGGCCGCCTTTCGCGGTGTCCAGCATGTGCAGATATCCCGCCTGCTCGTAGGCCACGCGCGTGCCGGCAGCAGTCGCCTCAAGCACGGGGAAGTCGTTGTGTGTGGTGACCTGTCGCACCGCTTTGGTGCGCGTGTCGTACGCAAAGAGATTGAACTCGCCGTTGCGGTCGGAGCGGAAATAGATCGTGTCGCCGACCCAGTTGGGATCGACGTCGTTGGCGCGCGTCGCCGGCTGCGGAATCTTTTCGATGGCGTGCGTCCGCACGTCATAGACATAGAGCACCGAATGCGTGCCGCCGCGATAGGACTTCCACTGCAGGAAGGACGGCCCGAGCGGGTTGTAGACCATCTTGCGGCCGTCGGGTGAGTAGGCCGCCTGGGACGCGTTTGGAATCGGCAACTGCGTTTCGATGCCGCCGGCGTTCGGCACGGTGAAGAGCTGTGTGTAGCGTCCCGTGAACACCGCGCGCGCCGATGTGAACAGCACCGCCGAGCCGTCGGGCGTGAAGCTCTGCACGATGTCGGCGCCCGGGTGCCACGTGAGCCGCGTCGGCACGCCCCCTTCGACCGGGATGGTGAACACGTCGGTGTTGCCGTCGTACTGCGCGCTGAAGGCTATGAGCTTCCCGTCGGGCGAGAACTCCGGGTTCCGTTCCTCCCCCTCGTCGGCCGTCAGCCGGCGCGCCGTGCCGCCCCCGGTGTCGGTCACCCATAAATCGCCGCCGTAGACAAAGGCGAGGTGCGTGGCGCTCAGCGCGGGCTGCGCGATGAGGCGTGTGTCGGCCGTGTCGGGATCGGCAGCGGACGCATGGAACGAGTCGGAACCGGCCGTCAGCAGTGCCGCGGCAAGACATACACACAGGGCGCGTAGTTTCATGGGGGACTCCAAGGTGCGGCGATTATAGGGTCTACCGTATGCTTTTTCCATGAAGGGACGTGTCGCCATGGCCCCACTGGCCGTGCTGGTCGCACTCGCGGTGTCGGGCTTTGCGCTTGCGCAGCGCGGCGGATTCGGCGACCCGTTCGATGGACGCCTCGGGCGGCCGCTCATGACCGCCGACAACATCCCCTACGACGGCCGGTTTGCGTTTGTGCGGCTCACCTACGACACGTTGCCCGGCGGGCACTGGTATCGCGGGCAGCCGGCCTGGTCACACGGGTACCCCGCGTCGGAAGAAAATTTGATGCAGATTCTCGAGACGTTCACCAGCGTCACGGGCCATCGCCGCACCAACACCCTTTCGCTCGAGGATCCCGAGATCTTCAAATACCCGTTGCTGTACATCATCGAGGTCAGCTGGTGGCAGATCACCGAAAAGGAAGCCCGGAACCTGCGGGCGTTTCTCGACAAGGGCGGCTTTGTGATCGTGGACGACTTCAAAACCGCCGAGTGGCGCGGTGGACGCGGCTGGGATCAGTTTGCTGACAACATGCGTCGTGTGGTGCCTGAGGGCAGGTTTCTCGATCTCGACATCACACACCCGGTCTTCAGTCAGTTCTTCACGATAGAATCACTCGACATCTTTCCGCAGGCCTACAACGCCGGTCGACCGATCTTCCGCGGACTGTTTGAGAACAACGACCCCACAAAGCGGATGCAGATGTTCATCAACTACAACACGGACATTTCGCAGTTTTGGGAATGGTCAGGGCGCGGGCTGCGGCCGATCGAACAATCCAACGAGGCCTTCAAGCTGGGTGTCAACGCCATCATCTACGGCCTCACGCACTGAAAGAGCAGGGAGTTCTGCATGGCCAAGGGAGAGTTTCATCGCGAGGAGTATCTCCAGCTCGCGGACGTGTCACAGAAGACGGCGATCATTTCGTGGGGCAGCTTCTTCTTCAGGATCAAGGACAAACGCGGTGACTTCAAGCTGGTGGATGACAGCGATCTTGATCGCGTGCATCCGCCCAGACGCCAAACGATTGGTGCGCACTCGGAGCCCTACGGTGACGCGGTCGTCGAGGTGCGCGAGGCCGCGACGGGCGCCATCGCTGCGGTGGCCGCGACCACGCTCACCAATCACGTCCGGATCACCGGACTGACCCCCGACACCGAATACACCTATCGGGTCGTGGTGAACGGCGAACCGTGGGGCGCAGGCGAACTGCTCGATTGGGTGGTGGCGGACGGCGCCGCCGGGCTTGCGCCACTCGGGGGGCGGTACGACAACCGCTTCCGCACGCATGCGCATCCCACCGTCTCGACGCCCCTGGCATTCGCGGTGCTGGGCGATTTCGGCGTTGGTGTGCGCAAGGCGTCCACCCCCAAGAACCAGCAGCGCGAGATTGCAGTCGCGCTGACACAGGCGGTCGATTCGGCGGGCGTGCGGTTGGTCCTGACGACCGGCGACAACATCTACGCAGGCAGGAAGGTCTTCGGACTCGCGATTGGCGCGACCGGTGACGAAGACGATGACTGGTTCTTCACTTTTTATCAGCCGTATCGCTACATCCTCAATCGCGTGCCGTTCTATCCGTCGGTGGGCAACCATGATTCCGGTGAAGCGGAGTTCGACAACGACGATCGTAGTCAGTTGATGGACAACTTCTTTCTGCAGGAGCGGTTTGACGCGCCGGACGTCGCGCCGTTCGCCTCGATGGAGCCGGGCCTGTTCTACCGATTTCGATTCGGCGCGGACATCGAGTTCGTGTGCCTCGACACGTCGAAGGCTTCGCCCATTCCAGGCGATCGCTACTTTCTGAATCCCAGGCACCTTGGGTTCCTCGATGAAACGTTCCGTGCCAAGGCGGGCGCCGGCGCACCCCGCTGGCAGATTCCATTCGCGCATCACCCGCCGTATACGGCCGGGCCGCGTCATCACAATTCGGAGTCGGTCATTGAGCATCTGGTCAGCCGTTTTCAGTTCGCCGGCGTGCGCGTCGCGTTCTTCGGGCACGAGCACAACTACCAGCACTCGCTTGCGAACTCCGCGCATTACTTCGTCACAGGGGGAGGTGGAAAGGTGTCGCCAGAACCTCCAAGCGCGAATCGCTTCGACTCGGCGCACACGGTCTCGTGGGCCAACGAGGGGCACTTCCTCCTGGTGCAAGTGAATGGATCGCAGATGACCGTTGTGCCGATTGGCGGCGTGTCAACCGACGGCCGGCTGATCCCCGTTGTACCTCACGACCGGTCGGGGCTCGAGGTCACGGAGCCGGTTGCCATTTCGGCAACGCCGTGACGCCCGACCCGCATCGTCGACTGTGTTGACCGATCGGTTAGGTAGAATCCTCCAATGCCCCTAATCGATCCAGGCCAAAAAGCCCCAGCGTTCACACTGAAAGACCAGACCGGCACGACCCACAGGTTGTCGCAGTATGCGGGTCGGCCAGTGGTGTTGTACTTCTATCCCAAAGACGACACGCCAGGGTGCACCACCCAGTCATGCGACTTCCAGTCGCGCCTCCCGACGTTCGGCAAGGCGGGTGATGTGGTTGTTCTGGGCGTGAGCATTCTTGACGAAAAGAGCAAGGCGAAGTTCGCAAACAAGCATGGCCTCACGTTCCCGTTACTGGCGGATGCCGATCATGAAGTGGCCGACAAGTACGGCGTCTGGCAGGAGAAGATGCGCTACGGCCGCAAGTACTTCGGCATCGTCCGCACCACGTATCTGATTGGTGAGGATGGAAAAGTCGCAAAGCGCTGGGACAAGGTGTCTGTCGAAGGGCATGTGGACGAAGTGCTGAGTGCGCTGATGCGCTCGCGATGAGCATTGTTGCGGTGGTGCTGGCGGCTGGCCGAGGTGCCCGTTTTGCTCAGGCCGGTGAAGGGATGCCCCCAAAGATGTTGACGCCGATCGACGGCGTGCCCATGATTCGCCGCACCGTGGAGTCCCTTGTGGCGGGCGGTGTTGATCGCAGTGTCGTGGTCGTTTCCGGCAGCCAGGCCACGATGATTGCCCGCGCTCTGTCGGGCCTGGCCGTGACGTGTGTGGTCAATCCTGACCCGGATCGCGGCATGTTCTCCTCGATCCAGTGCGGCTTCGTTGCTGCCGCAGACGCGGGGGTCTGTGTGCTGATGCCCGGCGACATGCCCTTTGTGGAGCCCGCCACTGTCGCCCGCCTGCTGTCGTCGGCGGCGATGACTGGACGGACGGTGGTCCCGAGACTGGATGACTGTCCTGGTCACCCGGTGGTGTGTGGACCCGGCCTGCGGGACCGGATTCTGGCAACTGAGACCGCCGACCGACTGGACCATCTGATCCGGGAGGAGGATGTGCTCCACGTCGATGTCACCGATACTGGCGTGCGTCGCGACGTGGACCGTCCGGCGGATCTGCCCGGTAGCATCTAGAAACTTCTCCTGGATCGTGCGAGCAGTCGTCGCACCGGAGGGTCTATCGCCCTTGCGGGTGATCCGCACGCTTGAGAAGGTGAAGTAGGTGGTGTGGGTGGCGTGGGTGGCGTAGGCGGAGTCCGCCGTAGCTCCGCAGGAGCGAAGGAGGATGGCGTGGGTAGAATGAGAGCGTGAATCAATCACTCTACGCCCGCATGGTCGGTCTGCGCCAAGGGGGTCGTCGTTTTGCGGTCGCCACCGTCGTGAGAACACATGGAAGCACGCCACAAGTGGCGGGGGCCACACTGGTGCTGGGCGAAGGCGAGGACGTGAGGGCGGCCGTGGGCACGCTGGGCGGCGGGTGTGTGGAGGCCGACGCGGTGGACAGCGCGCTGCAGGTCATCACGAGCGGCATTCCGTCCCTTCGCGCCTATGAACTGACCGAAGAGCTCGCGTGGAACACAGGGCTGGTCTGCGGAGGGACCATGTGGATTCTGGTGCAGCGCGATGACCACGCCTACACGTTTGACGGAAAAGACGTGCTCTCCGAACTCGCCGACGCGTCCGTCGGCGGCGCTCCGGTGGCCATTGTCACGCGACTGAAAAAAAACGGCGGCGACCTCGCAATGGCCGGGCGATGCATGGTGAGAGCAGACGGCGTACGCGTCGGATCACTGGGAGCGTCGGCCTGTGACGCCGCAGCGCAGATCGCGGCACTCGCACAATTGCCCCACGGCACCCCCCGCATCGTGAAGGATGACACCGATCGCGAGCAGCACGATCTGCTTGTCGAAGCCATTGCCAGTCGGCCACGCATCGTTGTCGCCGGCGGTGGTCACGTGGCGCTGGCGATCGCCCGTCAGGCAGCAGCGCTCGATTTTGACGTGACGATTGTCGAGGACCGCCCGGAGTTTGCAAGTGCGGAGCGATTCCCGCTGGCCACGGTTCTCCAGGGCGATGTGCCGGAGACACTCGGCAGCCTCTCATACAGCTGGAACAGTTTCATCGTCATCGCCACCCGCGGTCACAAGCTGGATGCTGATTGTGTGATGCAGGCTGTGCGTACCAACGCGCGATACATCGGTCTGCTTGGTAGTCGACGCAAAACGGTACTGATCGAACAGATGCTGCGTGAGGAGGGCGTGAGTGACGACCGCATCACAGCCATTCGCGCACCCGTGGGCTTGGACCTGGGCGGGCGGACGCCGGCCGAGATCGCCCTCTCGGTCATGGCCGAGATCACCCAGATCCGCTACCACGGCTCCGGCGCCCCGTTGTCTGCCTGATCGAACCCCCGGACCCCTCGACCCCAGGATCTCCGTCGGAACCTCTGGACTGCGATTCCCGTCCGCTTCTCCATGCTGTTCGATGTCAGGCACGCCCTCCGACTCCTCCTGAAAGACCGAAGTTTCACCGTCACCGCACTGCTGACGCTGGCCTTGTGCATCGGCGCAAACACCGCGATTTTCAGCGTGGTGCAGTCGGTGTTGTTACGGCCCCTGCCGGTGCCCCATGCTGATCGCCTGGTGCTGGTGCTCAACAGTTATCCCAATGCAGGCGCGCCGAGGGCCGGGGCGGGCATTCCCGACTACTTTGATCGACTCACGGGTGTCACGACACTGGAAGATCAGGCTCTGTATCGACGTACAGGCGTCACACTTGGCGCCGACGGTGGAGCGGAGCGCCTGATCTCTGTTCAGGCGACGCCCTCATTCTTCACGCTCACCGGCGCAGTCCCGAGGCTTGGTAGTCTGTTTACAGAAGCCGACGCCGCAGAAGGCGCGCCCCGCCGTGTCCTGCTGAGCCACGCGGTCTGGCAGCAGAAATACGGCGCCGACAGCGGTATCGTCGGACGCGAGATGCGACTCAACGGCAACGTTCACGTGGTTGCTGGAGTGCTGCCCTCGACGTTCACCGTCCTTTGGAACGACATTGATGTCTGGCTGCCCACGCAGTTCACCGCTGTAGAAAAATCCGACAGCGGCCGCCACAGCAACAGCTGGACGATGGTGGGGAGGTTGAAGCAGGGAGCAACGATCACGCAGGTGCAGCAGCAAGTGGATGCGATCAATGCCGCCAACGACGAACAGTTCCCCCAGTTCAGACAAATTCTCAAGGATGCGGGGTTCAGAACTGACGCCCTCATGCTGCAGGACGACCTCGTGCGCGAGCTGAAGCCGGTGCTGTTTCTTCTCTGGGGTGGCGTTGGCTTCGTGCTGCTCATCGGCTGTGTGAACATTGCGAACCTTGTCATGATTCGGGCGAGTGGCCGCGCGCGTGAGATGGCGACGCGACACGCGGTCGGCGCCTCTCATGGTCGCCTGAGCCGCCAGTTGTTGTCAGAGACGATGATGGTGGCGCTCGGAGGAGGCCTGCTCGGAATCATGTTGGGATGGTGGGCACTGTCGGCAGTCCCCGCGCTTGGACTCGATGAGTTGCCGCGGGGCCACGAAATTCACATGGACGTCACCACCGTGGCGGTGGCGATAGGCCTGACGATGGTGGTCGGTTTCCTGATCGGCCTCGTCCCGGTGGTGCGCCTGCGCACGATGAACGTCAACAGCACTCTTCGGGACGAAGGCCGTGGCGGCACCGTCAGCCGGAGCACGAACCTGCTTCGACGTGGGCTCGCGACCGCACAGGTGGCGCTCGCCTTTGTGCTCCTGATTGGTGCAGGCCTGATGCTGGCAAGTTTCCGCCAAGTGCTCAAGATCGACCCAGGCTTTACGCCGGCCGGTGTCATCACCGCGCAGGTGACGTTGCCGTCTGCCGCCTACGCCGATGACGCTGCGCTGGCAACAGTCTCCCGCAGGCTCGTGGACGCGGCACAGTCAATTGCCGGAGTGGAGCACGCCGGCCTGACTTCGACCCTGCCGATGTCTGGCGATTACAGCAGCAGCGTCATCTTTGCCGAAGGCTATGTGGCCAAGCCGGGCGAATCACTTCTCTCGCCGGCGCAGACGTCGGTGAGCAACGGCTACTTCGAGGCGATGAATACGCCTCTTGTGCGTGGCCGATTCTTCACAGCCAGTGACACGGCTGCCGCGCCTCTGGTCATGATCGTGGACGAAAAACTGGCCGGGAAATTCTGGCCTGGCCAGGATCCAATCGGTCGCCGGATGTACCCGCCCGCCAGCATGGACGATCCAACGGCAATCACACCAGAGACCCGCTTCTACAACGTCATTGGTGTCGTGAAGGACGTACAAATCACCGGGTTGGCGAGCAGCACCCCCATGGTGGGCGCCTACTATTTCGCGCAGGCACAGGCCCCCGCTCGCAGCCTGTCTCTGGCCCTCCGCACACTCACGTCTCCAGAGGCGGTCGTGAATTCGCTGCGGAAGAAGGTCGCAGAGGTCAATCCTGATCTGCCGGTGTATTCCGTGCATACGATGATGGAGTTGATGGAGGAGTCGCTCATCAGCCGCCGCGTGCCGATGCTGTTAGCAGCGGCATTTGCCATCGTCGCGGTCTTCCTGTCGGCCATTGGTGTCTATGGTGTCCTTGCCTATCAGGTGGCCCAGCGCCGCCGCGAGATTGGTATCCGGATGGCGCTTGGCAGCACCACACGCGAGGTGTTTGGCCTGGTGGTGGGGGACGGCCTCAAGATTGCCGGCGCGGGTCTCGCCCTTGGGCTCGCGGGGACCTATTTTGTTGGCGAAGCGATGCGGAGCCAGCTGTACGAAGTGGCACCCAATGACCCGACGGTCATCGGCCTGGTGTCGCTCATCCTCACACTCGTGGCGGTGGCGGCGACGATGATCCCGGCCAGGCGCGCCGCCAAGGTGAATCCCCTGACGGCGCTCGCAGATCAATAAAAACGAAGCTGTTGCTTCGGCCTGCGTCGGCCGCCGATGAGGACACCAACCGCGCCAAGCAGCGGATTCAGGAAGGTGATCCATGTCGGCTGTCGCGCATGCGCCATCACATCGCTCATCGTCGCATTCGGACCACGTGGGCCCCCGCGGGCGACGACTTCCTTTTGCGCGGCTTGCGCCGAGAACAGACCGAAGACCAGCACCAGTCCCGCCAGGGCCGCCACGGCGCGGGATTTGGGACTGATATACCAGGCGACCCATCCGCCAAGCATGGCGCCGGCCAGACCGAGCACCAGGCTCAGTGCAATCCAGGAAGTGGACGCCTCATAGGTACCAGGTGCGAACAGTCGATCGGTCCCAAGAACCGGGAATGCCATGGCAAACGTAGCGGCGATGAACACGGCCATGACGACGTAGCCGGCGATCGCGCCGGCAAGTGAGCCAACTATCAGTTTGAACATGTGCGCCTCTACTGACCGATCCCGAGTGCTGAATGATACAGGGTGTGAGTCAGCGAGGGGGCGGCGACCAGTTCACGATGACCGAGATTGGCAGCTCCCGGGCGACGACGCGTGACACGTTGGCGAGGATGCGGCCATCGTTTGTCACGTCAAAGTCGAGCCAACCTGGCGTGCCAAACAGCGGACGCGTCTGGCCTGGCTGGCCGTAGACATCGACAGTCGTGACCATCAATTGGCCAGATGACAGGAAGTAGAGTTCGTCGCTGCGGCGGCTCCATCGCGGCCGGCCCCCGCCAGTGGACGACACCATGACCTTGCTGTTGATCGAGGGGTACGGCGCCACGTAGACCTGAGGCCTCGTGGATTCATCGGACACGTAGGCGACGTACTTGCCCGACGGGGCCATCCGCAGTGTGTGCTCCGAGAACGGCGTCGAGAGCACCGGCGTCGGCTCTCGGGGTTCGGTCATCGTCATCGACATGACATCCCACGTGCCCTGTTCGGTGCGCTGCTGGTAGAAGATCCGTGCGCGATCAGAGGTCACTGCTGTCGGGAATTGAAATCGTGGTGAGGTGAGCAGCCGCCGCTCCACTCCCGTCGAGAGATTTTTGTGATAGATATTTGGCGCCGTCCCCGTCGCCGCGGCATACAGCACTTCGCGTCCATCTGAGAGCCAGACTTCGCCGGTTTCCATGCCCGGCGACGTGGTCACCGGCGTCTCGGACTGCCTCGACAAATCCATCGACCAGATGTCGTACGTCCCCAACTCGGGCCGCTGCCTCGTGAACAAGACGGTGCGGTCGTCGGATGACAGGCTCAAGGTGAAGTAGGCACCTGGCTCGCCGGCATATCCGGTTTCTCGGCCCGCCCGGTCGAACCAGGTCAGGCGGTTTTCGTCGCGACTGGTCTGGAACGCGAGAGCCCCTCCCGGTGATGCGGTGAAATTCGCCCAGCCGGTCGCCGCCGAATACGCCACGCGGCCGGCCACCGACACGGGATCACCCACCACGCGTTTTGCCTGCAGGTCGACCCGCTGCGCCAGGAGCGTTCCCTCGCGCACGAACAGCACCCAGTCCGGATCGACCCACTGCGTGTGCGACTGCGCGTCGAATAACGAGGTGGCCGGCCCGTCGCCGTCAGCAAGCATCACACGTCCCTTGAAATCGGAATTGAGCTCCGTGTAGAGGAATCTGCGACCGTCTGGCAGGAAGCGCGGCCACACCACGCGCTGGCCGGGCTTGTCCACCGTGATCACCGGAACCGGCGTGCCCCCACCAACCGACACGCGGAAGATCGCCTCGCCCTGAACGGCACTGAACAGGATGGTGCCTGCGGCGCTCCATGTGCCGGACAACCCCGTCTTGACGGCGACGTCCGCGATCTTCACAGGTGCGCCGCCGTCCAGATCGATTCGTCGCAACTGCGCGTCTGCGAAAAAGCCGAGTGCCCGTCCGTCTGGCGACCAGAACATCGACACGGCGCCTTCGGTGCCATCCAGACGGACGGCGGACTCGTCCCCCAGCGTCCGAATCCAGATGTGCGGTGGCGCACCGGGCCCGGACGCGATGAACGCGAACCGAGAGCCATCGGGCGAGGCCTCAAGCGTGGTGGCTTCGAGGCTCGGAAGTGCCCCTCCGAACATGAGGCCAGGCGGAGGTGGCAGGGCGAACCGGATCGGCGCTGCGCCTCGCGCGGGGTTGACCGGTGTGCCCGCGGTCAAGAGCGCCCACGTCACAAACGCGCCCACCAGCACGGCTCCGGCGACTGCGAACGCCATAGGCCCATTCAGTGTCGGCCGCGCGTGTGCCGTCGCCAACGCGCTTGCGCCGCCAGTCGCACTCGCCGCCCCATCGACCACTTTGAGCTCGTAGAGCGCGTCGCCGATGTCACGAAGGCGTCGGCGCTGATCCTTCTCGAGACAACGCGCCACCAGCGCGCGAAGTGCGGCTGGTGTGTCGGCCGGCAGCACGTCCCAGTCCGGTTCCCGTGCGATCACGCGGGCGAGCGTGTCCTGCACGGAATGACCGGGAAACGCGGGTCGGCCCGCGAGCATTTCGAAGAGCACGCAGCCGAAGGCCCAGATATCCGTGCGCCGGTCGACCCGCTCTCCGGTTGCCTGTTCCGGACTCATGTACGCCGGCGTGCCGACAACCTCGCCAATCGTCGTTGCCGACATGGTCACTTCCTGCCCATTCGCGTCGTCGTCCTCCTGCGCCCACGCCCGTGCCAGACCGAAGTCGAGAATTTTCACCGACCCGTCTGGCGTGACCATGATGTTTGCCGGCTTCAGGTCGCGATGGATGAACCCCTTCTCGTGAGCGGCGTCGAGGGCTGATGCGATCTGCCGGGCCAGCTCCGGCGTGCCGGCGCGAGGCAGGCCGCCGGTGTGCAATAGATCGCGCAGCGTGCGCCCATCGACATACTCCATGGCGATGACCGGACCTGCAGCGGACTCCTCGATCCCGTAGATCTGGGCGACGTGCGGGTGATTGAGCGATGCCAGCAGCCTCGCCTCACGGGCGAAGCGTCGTTGTCGACCGGCGTCGGCGCCGTGGACCGGCAGCAGGACCTTCAGGGCGACATCGCGGTGCAGTGTCAGGTCACGGGCGCGGAAGACTTCGCCCATGCCGCCGGAGCCAATCTCACCAGTGACTTGATAGGGGCCGACCTGCGTGCCAGGCGGAAGGGTGGCCATCAGTGGTCTTCCTTGCGGTGTTTTTCGATGTCGTGCAGCTCGGCGATGTTGTCTTTGCGCGCCACCGAGGCCGCCTTCGCGTTCTTGGCGGAGGCCGACGCGCGTGTTTTTTCGGCGGAGCTCACGGCAAAAGACGCGAGCAGGCGTTCGAGATCCTGACTATCGCAGCTGGGGCAGGTGGTGGGGGGATCGCCGTAGGAGGCGGATCTGACGAGGGATTCAAACTGCGTCTGGCAGACGCGGCAGCGAAAGTCGAACAGAGGCATTGCGCCTCTATTCTAGAGAACTTTCACAGGGAGGCACAGATCTCAGTGCCTCCCTGTGACCTAAACGATCAGAAGCTCCAGCGTGCTCCGAAGGTGAGCTGGCGCGCTGTGGTGACAGAGGTCGGACCACCCAGTGGCACCGACGTGCCACTGATGGTGGCCGATGGGTGGCGCGTCTGAACACCGGTAATAAATCCGGCGTTGAGCAGGTTCTCCGCGTCGAGGTACAGCCCCAGACGGTTCATACCGACCTGGAAGACCTTTTCAAACCGCAGGTCCATGAGTTGGTGCGACTCGGTTCGGCGGCTGCCGCGTGGCTCGAGAAGCAGGTCGATGCTTCCGGACCAGTTGAACGTGCTCGCCGGCACACGCCGGAACGGCGTCCACGGAAGACCGCTGAGATAGCGGTAGTACATGTTGGCCGAAATCTCGAGTTTCGGAATCTGGTAACCGGCAAATATCTTGAGCTCGTGCTTCCGGTCAAATCCCACCAGGCCGTCCGAGTTGTACAGGGCCCCATTGGGCGTCTGAAACTGGCTGCTCGTGATCCCGGAGAACGCGCCGTTGGTGACCGTGCCCTTGGTCTTTGAAAAGACGTAGGACACCTGTGCCTGCCAGCGATCCGCAAATCCTCGCGTCAGCACAAACATGGCGCCGTTGTAGGTGCGATAGGCGTCGGCCGCCGGCGCACCCTTGAAGGCGTAGTTGTCCACGTTGGTGATCAGGAACCGCTGGTCAGAGACGCGGTTGGTCCAGCGGTAGATCGTGCTGGCCTGGCTTGTCAGAGGATTGGTGTAGTTGGCCGCGGCCCATGTCGCGTCTGGCAGGACCGAGTTGATGAAGTTCTTGCTGTCCCGGCGGATGTAGGTCGCCGACATTTTTATGCCGCGGAAGAGTTGCCGTTCGTAGGCGAGACTCCACTCGTCCGTCCTCGGATGTTTGATGTTCGGATCCACTCTGAACTTGGATTCACCCGACACTTTGAAAATTTCTTTCAATTTTCCCGTTGGGCTGACCTCGTATCCGATGTAGTCACCGACGCCCGGTGTGGCCTGCGACCACGAGGCGAACACGGCTCCGTCGTACAGCTGACCGTAGTAGGCACGAAGGACCGACTTGCCATCGCCCATGAGGTCGTACGCCGCGCCAAGACGCGGACTCCACGACGTGGTGTTGTAGTACTGCTTGTCGTCCACCGTGCTCGTGCCCGTGATGCGGTCCCACCGGATGCCGCCGTTGAGCGTGAGTCGGCCGGTCTGCCACTGGTCTTGGGCGAACGCACTCTGGCGATCGGTGCGACCCTTCACATCGTACGAATACGCATACGCGAGGTACGGCGCGCCACCGTAGTCGTAGAAGAACAGGCCGTCCGTATAGGCGTACCGGTTGCGGATGGTGCTCCGTTCGATCTCGACGCCGAACTTGAACGCGTGGGTGCCCTTCGCTTCCGCGTATTTCGACAGTGATGTATTGAGCTGGTTGCGCGTGCGGTCATACTGCGCGCTGTAGCCGGCTCCGCCGGTATAGGCGCCGGTTGCGCCGTCCAGCCTCGCCGATGTCGGCGTCAACGGGTCGAGGTCGAAGTAGCCCCAGTAGCCGGTGAACTTCGATTCAAAGACCGACGAGTTGCCGATCACCTTGCGGTACTGCGCGTTGTAGATGATTTCCGGAGAGTCCTGCACCACGGTGCGCGCGTCGGTGGTGCCGTTGACTCCGCCAATCCCTGCGCGGCCCGTCTGGTTGTACTGGTCGTACTGCCCGGACAACATGATGTTGTCTGAGGAGGTGGGCTGGAGCGTGAGTTTGCCGTTGAACCGCGGGCTCACCTCCGTGCGGATGGTGCGCGGGCCAACGGGATCTTCTTGAACTGAGTATCGCTGGATGCTGGCGAAATAGAACGCCTTGTTCAAGCGAATTGGTCCACCCAACTGCACCGTGTAGTCGTTGAGCTTGTCGACGCCCGTGACTCTGAGCGCCGGATTGATCCGCTTGGCGTCCGCCGAGAGGTTGTTGCCGCGCAGACCTTTTTCGGTGTACCGATACTCGAACAAGCCCGACGCGCGGTTGCTGCCAGACTTGGTAATCGTGTTGATGATCGCCCCTGTGAAGCCGCCCATTTCGGCCGGCTGCCCGATGGACCCGACCTGCACCTGGTCGATGATGTTGTAGTTGAAGAAGGCCCACGCCGTGCCGCCCTCAGGGTCGCGCACGTCCACGCCGTCAAGACGGAGGGAGTTGGCCGAGTTCGCCGCGCCGCCAAACGCCGAGCCGCTATTGATGCCCGGCGCGTTGTTCAGAATGTTGACCGCCGCGTTGGTCCGCGAGATCGGCATGCTGAAAAGCAGGTCTTGCGAGATGTTCGTATCGGTGGCCGTGGTGGTCGTGTCGATACTGGCCGCCGATCCGACGACGGTGATGGCTTCGGTCATCCCGCCCACAGCGAGCGTGAGCTTGACGTCCACCGACCGGCCAATCGAAATCTCAATGTTCGACTGGGCCGCAGGCTTGAAGCCCTGCAGGGCCGCGCGCACTTCATACATGCCTGGATTGAGTCCCAGGAAGCGGAAGTCACCCTGCGCATCCGTGGTCTGCGTGGTTTCACCCGTGCGGCTGGCCAGCGTCACCAGCACACCAGGCAAGGAAGCGCCCTGTGCGTCAACAATGCGCCCGGAGATCACGCCGCTCAGCGACTGTGCCGAGACGGTGGTGGCGGAGAGCAATAAAGCCACCGCACAAATAACCCGTGTAATCAATGTGAATTTTTTCATGGCAGGTCTACCGAATCAGACCGCGAATGCGGTCTTCCTTGGCCGAATAGATGGCATAACCCGTGCCCACCGCGAATGCGGCAATCACCATCACGCCGACCCGTGATTTGAAGAACGACCCCTGAGCCTGCTTGGCAGTTTTCACCTTCACCGGAGCCGTGGCCGGCACCGTGCTGCGTGCGGCCTCAGAGAAAACCACCGACTTGGCCACGACCCTGGCCACCGCGGCCGGAGCAAATGGTGACGATGGAGGCGGGTTGGAGGAGGCGGCGAATGCGGGCGCCGCGATCGTGGTCAGGAGTGCGGTCATTGCCGCCATTCCCGCCACGCGTCGTATCACTGCGAGACTGCTACGGTCACTCATAGGCAAAAAGTCCTTTCACAAGGTTGGTACAGGAGTGCTGGGGACTATACCCCTGTGCGGGTTCGAGCGCCAGCGGTAATGTGACACCATTTAGTCCCATGACCCCGCCCAAATATCTGCCCGCCGCCCTGCTCGGGGTCGCCATTCTGGCCGGTGCCGGCTGGTGGATGTGGTCGAAGAACGCCCCTCCCCCGCCCATGAACGTCGTCCTCATCACCCTCGATACGCTGAGGGCCGACCACATAGGCCCGTACGGGGCCACGGGCGTACGAACGCCGAATCTGGACCGCCTGGCAAGTCAGGGGGTGGTCTTTGACCAGGTCATGACGACCGCGCCGCTGACCCTCCCGGCGCACAGCAGCATCATGACGGGGCAGTTTCCCCCCAAACACGGCGTCCGCGACAATGGCGGGTTCTTTCTGGGACCGGAGCAGCTGACGCTGGCAGAAGTTCTGAGCGAGCGGGGCTACCACACCGGCGCCACCGTCGGCGCATTCGTCCTGGACAGCAAGTGGGGCCAAATCCACGACCAGGGCTTTGGGACCTACCAGGACGATTTTGATCTCACGAACGTCAAGGCGATGTCGCTCGCCTCCGTGAAGCGACCCGGCAACGAGGTCGTGGATTTGGCCCTCAAGTGGATGGATGGGGTGGCCGACCAGCGGTTCTTCGCGTGGATGCACCTCTATGACCCGCACGCACCCTACGAGTCTCCTGAACCATACCGCTCGGAGTACCGCGGTCACCCCTATCGCGGCGCCATTGCCTTCACCGACGCACAGGTCGGGCGTGTCTTTGACTACCTGGATGCCCGCGGTCTCGCCGACAACACCATCGTCATCGTCACGGCCGACCATGGCGAAGGCCTGGGTGAACACGGAGAAGAAACGCACGGATTTTTTGTCTACGAAAGTGCGATGCGAGTGCCGCTCATCGTGCGGGCGCCTGGCCGTGGACTCACGCCCAGGCGTGTGAGCCAGCCGGTGCGTTCGGTCGACATCATGCCGACGATTCTCGACTTGATCGGCGCCCCGGCGCCGCAAGCCGTGGCCGGCGTGAGCCTGCTGCCGCTGATGTCGGGCGAGGTGCGTGAATTGCCGGCCGCCCAGCTTGAAGCGTATGGCGAAGCCATGTATCCGCTGCACCACTACGGGTGGAGCGAGCTGACGACGTTGCGGTCGGAACGATACAAACTCATCGACGCCCCGCGACCGGAGTTGTACGATCTCGAACGTGATCCGAATGAGCTGACCAATCTCTTCGAGGAACGTCGATCCGTGGGTGACGCCATGCTGCGTCAGTTGCGCGATCGCAAACGTGAGATGGATGCTCAGGCGCCCGAAGCGCCAGTCAACGAAGACGTCGATCCGGAGACTCGCGCAAGACTCGCGGCTCTTGGATATGTTGGCTCGTTCGTGGCGACGTCAAAGGAATCGTCAAGTGGGCGCGCCGATCCCAAGGACAAGATCGGCCTCTTCAACCTCATGACCACGGCTCGGGATGTTGCGAAGGAGGGCGATTCCGGCGCCGAGGCCATCGCGATGCTGCGCAAGGTCGTGAGCGAGGATCCCAACGTCATCGACGGATGGTTCATGCTTGGCAACGAGTACTTCAAGGCAGGCAACTACCCGGAAGCGATCGCGCACTTCCGACGTGCCCTTGCGCTCAAGCCCGACTACGACCTTGCCATCATCAACATGGCGAATTCGTATCGGCGGCTCGGTCAGGATGACGCCGCGCTGGCGGGGTACGAACATTACGTCACGGTTGATCCCAAGAACGCCTACGTGCGGTATCAGATTGGCGAGATCTATCTCGATCGTGGGGATCTGGAGGCAGCCGAGCAACAGTTTGACCAGGCGTTGTCGATCGATCCCAAACTGGCCTCGGCACGAGTGGCGACGGGGGTGCTCGCCTATCAACGGCAGCAACTCCCGCAAGCTGAGCAGTTGCTCAGAGACGCGCTCGCGCTCAAATCCGACGTGCGTCTGGCCCACTACAATCTCGCACTGATCGCGGAGGCGCGCGGCGACATCACAGCTGCCGAAAATTCGTATCGCGCTGAACTGGCTCAGCATCCGACGGCGTATAAGGCCGCGTTCAACCTCGGTCGGCTTCGCGCCCGGCAGGGCAACGCCAAAGAAGCGGCTGAGTGGTACCAGAAGGCCATCGACACCAACCCGGAATTCGCTGAGGGGTTCTTTTATCTCGCGAAGGCCAAACTCGACGAAGGCCGCGCGCTGGACGAAGCGGAATCACTGGCGAGGAAGGGCCTCGCGCTTGAGCCCGAAGGACAAACGTCGCCACTTGGGCACTTTGTCATCGGCGGCGTGTTGATGAAGAAAGGCCGGCCCGCCGACGCCGAACGAGAACTGGCCAAGGGGCTGGCGCTGGAGAATCGCCTCTCGAAGCGCTGAAAAAAGGATCGCGAACGCACTACAGTCTCAGGTCATGCGTATCGTTCGAATCGTTGTCCTCCTCGCCATCATCGGCAGCGCGCTCGCTACTGCCAACGCGCAGCCACCATCCTCGCTGACAGGCACCTGGGTGGCCACCAAGGAGCCACCCGCCGGCATCGGGATGGCTCCCAGTCCCGCGTTTGGCGAGCGCCTGGCGCTGGCGGTGTCCGCCGATGCCGTGGTGCTGACGCGCCCGGTGCGAGGCAACGCCAACGCGTCGGTGCTCACACTGCCGCTCGACGGCACTGAGATGAGCGCCACACAGACGGGCCGCCAGTGTTTCGGCGATGCGGTGCAGACCAATCTGGTGACGCGTCAGGGCGCCGGCTTCGACTTTGTCATCGCCACCAACACCGGCCCAGGCGCCGCGACGACCACGCTGGGCCTCACCTACAAGTTCCGCCCCGTGGGCGACACCCTGGTCATTGAGTCGACGATGCGGGAGGCCTCAGGATCAAAACAGGTCGGCACCGTGTATCGCCGTACCACCGAGGCACTGCCCCCGCCGCTCAAAGGCCCCAATGTCACCGTGGCTCCCGCAACCATCGATGCGATGGCCTGGCTCGTTGGCGACTGGGTGGGCACCGTGTCCAACAACACCGTTGAAGAGCGATGGATGTCCGCAGCCGGAGGGGCGATGATCGGCAACAGCCGGACGACGCGTGGACCGTCAATGGTGGAGTTTGAATTTTTGTGCATCGCGCAGCGCGCGGGTGGGCTCGTTTATACCGCGATGCCAAACGGAGGCGGCATGACCAATTTTTTGTCAACGAAGGTATCCGCCGACAGCATCACGTTTGAAAATCCGGACCACGACTTTCCGAAGGCGATCGTCTACACCAAACGCGCCGACGGTGGGGTTGACGTCGCCGTCACCGGCGCGCCCGGTCAGCGGGCGCTGAACTACTCCTTCAAGAAGAAACAGTAGTCTCAGCGCAGCCTCGTCAAATCGATCGCGGCGAACGTGGCGTTGCCTGGGCCTGCAGGGTTGCTCCGGTTGCAACACCGAGTGCAATCACGGCGATCTTGAATGACATGGCGGTCTCGCGCCTCAGCGTAACTTCGTCAGGTCGACCGCCGCAAACGTCGCTTTCGAATAGTTGGCGCGGCTCTGCACCGATATGCGGCTCGGTACACTTCCCCGCGGGTCGGCGCCACTGCCCATTTGCCGCGGACCGCCCCCGCCCTCCCGCTCGTCGTAGGTGTCGACCATCTCGGTCGGCAGCAGGAGGCCCAGTGCGGCGTGTGGCGCGTACTTCACCGACACGATCGCGTTCTCGGCCTTGGAATCCACCCACAACTCCGTCTGGTGCACGGATCCGGTGGCCGGGTCGATCCAGATGCGGCCGGTCGCCCGGGCATTGCTCCGGGTGCCCAGCACGTGCACCGTCTCCTGCGAGGTGGGTTCTTCGAACCGCACACCCACGACGGGCACACCGTTCATCTTCTTGTTTCCATCGAGGCGGTATTTCAGCTTTGGCTGCAGAGCGGCCGAGATGAACTGCAACGCGCTCGTCGGTTCATTCACCTTGAGCTGAATATCCAGGATGAAGTGGATCGATCCCTTCGCGGGATAGCTGGACGCCAATTCCCAATCCTCCAGCGTCGGTGTCGAAGGGGCGCCAAGCAACGCGCTGATCCGGGACCCTTTCTCCCGCAGCGGCTGGGTATCCACCGCGTAGGGGTCGCGAAGGGCAATCACCTGACCCTGCAGGCCCGCGAGCACCACATCAGAACTGATGCGGATGACCCCGCGCGTTTTGCCGCCGGTGACGTCAAGCAGTTGCACCTGCTCGTCCAGGGATACGCCGGAGACCTTCTGGACATAGGTGGCGTGGTATTCAGCCGCGCGCGCGAGAACGCCTTCCAGCGTCAGGTCCGGCTGACGACCGGCAACGGGAGATGCCGCAATGGTAGCGGCGGTGGCGATTACTAGACTGGAAACTATCCGTGTCATCGTCTTCTCCCTGCGTGGTGTCGCTGGCGTGCGTTATGACGCCGTGGCGGCGCCCTCGGACGGAACATCAGACGGGATGGTCTTCCACTTGCCCTGACCAAAACGCCAGACGCTCAGCGAGGCTCGCGCAAAGTGCCCTAGCACGATGGCGGTCCAGATGTGCCACGCCTGAAGGCCGACCGTGGCTGACAACACGGAGCAGAGTCCCACAGGGATGACCACCTGGGAGACGATGGAAATATACAGCGGACTCTTGGTGTCTCCCGTGCCCTGGAGGCCGCCGGAGTACGTCAGGGCCACGGTCACAAAAAATCCGGAGACCGCAAGAAATGCCAGCAACTGTCGGCCAATCGCTCCGCCGATGGGGTCAGTCAACGCAAACACCGCGAGCAGTGGGCCCGGAATGGTGATGAACAGCAGTCCCACGGTGGCGGCGACGCTGAGCCCGATTCTTGCGGCGACACGGGGCGCCTGCGCGGCTCGATCTGGATGTCCTGCGCCCAGGTTCTGGCCCGTCACCGCAGCCGTCGCGCCCATCAGGCCCACCGAGGTCCACGTGATCAATGAGAACAGCTCCGTGTAACTGACGGCGTAGGCCGCCTGCGCCTCTGCGCTGTACTGCAGCGATCCGATGAAGCCCAGCATCATGACCCCGGCGACATTCATGGCGATACCCTGAAATCCGGTCGGCAGGCCGTAGCGGAAGAGCTCGCGAATCACCACCCAGTCGGGCTTGACGGCCATCCCGCGGTGAAACCGGATGACAAGTTTGCCGGAGAACATCATCCAGATCACGGTGCCGCTGGCGAGGCAGCTGGCCAGAGCCGTGCCGATGGCGGCTCCGGCTGTGCCCATTGCCGGCACGGGACCCACTCCGCCAATCAGGATGATGTTGAACGTGATGTTGAGCACGGTCATCGCCACGCCCATCCGCAGCGTCGTCTGCGCATCACCGGCTGCGCGCAACGCGCCGCTCATCATGAAAAACATCATCATGCCGATGTTGGTCAGGAACATGATGCGCAAGTAGGGAAGCGCTTCCGCCTGCACCTGCGGCGCGGCATTGACCAAGGTCAACAGCCACGGGGCCATCACGTACCCCAGAGGCGCCAGCACCGCCACGGACATGAAGACGGCGACGATGAACGCCTGCCAGACGGTGTGATTGACGCGGTCGTGGTCGTTGGCGCCGGCGTATCGCGCCACCAGCACGCCCATGCCGGAAAATACCGACGCGATAAAAACGATGACGAGAATGAAAATTTGAATGCTGACGCCAATCGCCGCGTTGCCGGCCAGACCGACGTAATGCCCGACCATCGCATGGTCGATGACGCCCTGCAGTCCGCCAATCGCGTTCTGCAGCATTGTGGGCCACGCGAGCTTCCAGACAGCAGTCGAGAGCGGACCGTCCACAATCGAACGATCAAATTGTCGTTTTGGTTTTGAGGGGACGTCCGCCATTGCGCGCCCTCTATCCTACCGGATTGGATTTCGGAGCAGAGGGGCTTCAGCCCGTCTGTCGCGAGTGCGCCAACGCCAGCAACGCAATACACGCCGTGGTCGTCGTCAACGTGCGTGGCCCCATCGTGACCGGTGTGAATCCGTGGGATTGGAGAAGTGAATGCTCGAAGTCGTTCCAGCCTCCCTCTGGCCCGACGGCCAGAAGCACCCGACCAGGTGTATTCCCGAGAGCTGCGCTGATCGATTTCTCGCCTCCCGGGTGGGCGACGATGCGGTGGCCGGCGGGGAAGAGGTCATCAAGGTCTGATTCGATGAGTTTTCGGAACTGCTTGTGGACCGAGACGACGGGGACCCGTGTGTCGCGTGCCTGCTGCAGTCCTTCGAGGAGCAGCGGGCGATAGCCTTCCGGCCGGAGCAGATGGGTATCGAAGTAGTCGCGTTCGACCTTCTCCGCGTTCGTCAGGATCACCTGACCGACCCCCAGCGCCGACAGCTGTGCCCACAACCGTCGCATCACCTTCGGGCGTGGCAGGGCCAGTAACAGATCGACACGCGGGCGCTGGGGTGCAGAGGGTTCGAGCGCGCACGTCATGGTGACGTGGCCGTCGCCGATGGCGGTGACCGTTCCGATGCCCATGGGACCATCCACCACCCCAACCCGCACGTGCTGCCCTCGCGTAACCTTCAGGACGCGTACGAGATGCCTGGCCTGCACGCCTGTGGCGGTGACCGTGGCATCGGCCCGAATGTCGTCGGCGTCGAAGAGGATGAGATTCAAGGTGTTGATCTGGATTGATTATAGGGAGAGACTACGCCCTTGGAGGACTCGCCATGCGTCAGTTCAAGGCTGTGAGTGTGCTTGTTGTCGCTTCGCTGGCGTCGGCGGTGGTGATGACCCAGCAGCCCAAGCTCGGATACGACGACACACCGATGCAGCCCGATGGGGTGTGGCGCGTTCACGATGGCAACCGGCCGCAGCCGACCGTCGTCACACCGGGGCCGTGGGCAGGAGTAGCCGCGCCGCCCTCTGATGCGACCATCCTGCTGGGGCCCAGCGGAGATATGTCGGCCTGGCAACAGGTGGGCGGCGGACCGGTGACATGGGCGGTGGAAGACGGCATCGCGCAGACCGGGAAAGGCACGATCGAGACCGAGGCTTCGTTTGGCGATGTGCAACTGCACGTCGAGTTCGCGACTCCGACGCAGGTGCGCGGGGAAGGCCAGGGCCGCGGCAACAGCGGCGTGTATCTCGCAGGCCTCTTCGAGATTCAGGTGCTCGACAGTGACAACAACCCGACGTATCCGGACGGTCAGGCCGCCGCGATGTATGGGCAGTTCCCGCCGCTGGTCAACGCCTCGCGGCCGCCTGGGGAATGGCAGGCGTACGACATCACGTTCACCGCACCTCGGTACGAGGCAGACACGCTCAAATCACCAGCGGTCGTCACCATGTTGCACAACGGCGTTCTGGTGCACAACGCCCGCCCTTTCTTGGGCCCAACCGCACATCGCATTGTCGGTAAATATGTGCCCGCCTCAGTGCGCGGACCCATTCGTCTGCAGGATCACTCCAATCCAGTGCGCTATCGGAACATCTGGGTTCGGGAACTGGCGGGAAAATAAGTCGGACCGGTGCGTCTTTCACCATGAAGATCCATGAGGATCCATGAAGAAATGCGCGTCAGACGATCGGGGTTGAAGGCCCGGCTTCGCCGGGCCGCGTGACAGGAATGAGACGGGGAATGAATACTCCTCAAGCCATCCAGCGGAGCATTCATTCCCCGTCTCACTCCTGTCACGATGCCGCCGCAGGCGGCATTCAACCCCTCGCCCATCATGGTCTTCATGACCATCATGGTGGAGGTGACTGCACGCCTGCATACCTCGTGTGAACGTCAGCGCGAAGCGCGTTCTTTCTTCTGTTTTTCGACCATCGCCGCCACGTCCGCGAGCATCTTTTTGGCGTCGTAGACGATGCCGTCTTTGATTGTCCACGTGATGCCGCCGACGCGATCGATCTGATTGGTCGCATCGTTGAGCCGTACGGCGCCGGTCCCGTACAGCACCTTCAGGTTCTGCAGCGGGTTCTGATCGACCAGCACCATGTCCGCGAGCATGCCGGCGCGGATGATGCCGAATTCGATCTCTTTTCCCATAGGTTCATGCAGCGCCTGCGCCGCGTGCATCGTGGCGCCGCGGATGACTTCGAGCGGATGGAAACCCGCCTCCTGCATCAACTCCAGCTCGTGGATGTAACCAAAACCCCACGTGTTGTAAATGAACGCGGCATCGTCGCTCGCTGTGACACGGCCGCCCATTTTTTTGTAGTCGTTGAGCAGGCGGAACCAGACCTGGTAGAACTTGCGCCACTGAATCTCATCGTCGAGCGTCCAGTCGAAGAAGTAGGACCCGTGATTGTTGCGGTCGGGACGATAGAAGTCGTGAAGCGTGGGCAGCGTGTACTTGTCGTGCCAGTCCGCGTTTCGCATGCGCATGACGTCGCGACCTGCCGCATATGCAGTCATCGTTGGATCGAAGACGGTGCCGAGTTTGATGTGCTCCGCGAGGTAGTCGTTCCACTGCGGTGAGCCCGGCTCGTAGATCTTGTCGTGCAGACGAGCCACCTGCGAAAAGCGGAAGTACTCGTCGTTGTAGTTCATCTGCGCCGGCCAGGGCTGGATCTCGTAGTCCTTGAGCAACGCCTCGAAGTGGCCGTAGAAATGCGTCACCGTGCCCAGACCCATCTTGGCGGCCGTCAGCGCGTTCATCTGCGCGACGCCGCGCTGTTCCAGGTGTGCGGTGGAGCCCAGGCCGAGCTTCTTCGCTTCGTCGAGCAGCGCCGCCATGATCGCCGGCGGGTACGAGACGAGTTTCATCCCGTCGATGCCGTTCTCCTTGCACCAGCGCACCCACTCACGCGCCATCTCAGGTGTGGTGACTGAACCACGCGTCCATCCGGCGCCGGGACGCTGATAGTTGAAGATGCGGGGAGCAACGATCGCGTTGCTGTTGGCGCGGACCTTCTCAGGCGCGGCGTAGGCCTGCGGGCCGAGTTCGACGCCACGGCCGGCCGTCACGCCATGCGCCATCCACAACTTGAAGGTGTATTCGGCTTCGGGCGATTTCGGCGTGCCGCCCACGTGCATGTGGAGGTTCACAAAACCCGGCATGAGATACATGCCCGTGCCGTCGATCTCGTGCTGTGCCTTCGGGGGCCGGTTGGCCTGCAGCGGCATGCCTGGCGTGCCCGCGCTCCGAATGGCGGCGATGCGGTTGTTCTCGACCACCACATCCATTGGTCCAAACGGCGGCGCACCGGTGCCGTCGATAATCGTCACCCCTCGAATCACCATCGTCTGGAAGGGTCCCACCCCTTCATCTGGACGCCGGTCAGGCGCGGGAACGATGCCGCCGACACGAGCCGGTGCGGGAGGCTGCTGTTGCGCAGCCATCAGGGCCGACGCAAACAGGAGTGGCAGGACGACGGCGACTGAGCGTTTGGACATGGCCATGGCGCCGCCATTGTAGCGGAGGCGCCATCCAGTTCGCTTGGGCGGCCGTAGACATCCAAGAATGGGCGACGAAACGCCTTCCAAGGAGACCAAATGAAAGTACGAGCAATTACCGCTGCGGCGGTCATGGTAGTGTCGGCGGCGCTGAGCGCCCAGATGGGAACGAAGATGGTTGGCGGCGCAGAGATGTTCCCGACGAAGAACATCATTGAAAACGCCGTGAATTCGAAGGATCACACCACGCTGGTGGCGGCAGTCAAGGCCGCCGGGCTGGTGGAGACCCTGAGCGGCAAAGGCCCGTTCACCGTGTTTGCGCCGACCAATGCGGCGTTTGCGAAGCTGCCGGCCGGTACGGTCGACACGCTGGTGAAGCCAGAAAACAAGGCGACGCTGACGGGCATCCTGACCTATCACGTGGTCGCGGGCAAGTGGGACGCGGCCGGTGTGGCCAAGTTGATCAAGGACGGCAAAGGCAAGGCCGAGATCAAGACGGTCGCCGGTGGCAAGCTGTGGGCGTCGATGAAGGGCAGCGACCTGATCCTGACCGACGAAAAAGGCGGCACGGCGAAGGTGACCATTGCTGATGTGAACCAGTCGAACGGCGTCATCCACGTGATCGACACCGTATTGATGCCCAAGTAACAACGCGCACGAATCCACGCCCTTCGGACGTCCTGCGGCCGGCCTCACGGCCTCATGGACCGACGAATGGCGTGGATTACGACCGTATCCGCTATGCTCCTCTACGTCTGTTGGAGGAACATCTTTATGACTCTCGCTCTCGGTCGTCCCCGTCTTTTTGTGGCCGGCATCCTGCTGGTCCTGGTGTTTGCCGGTGTCTTTTCTTTGCCAGTGCTGGCCGGCCGCTCGGGTGACGAGCAGGCGGCCTCAGGCCTCCCCCCATACCTGAGCATGTTCCAGTGGCGCAGCCTCGGCCCCGATCGGGGCGGACGGTCGCTTGCGGTCTCCGGCGTGATCGGACGCCCTGATCATGCCTACTTCGGCGCTGTGGGCGGTGGGCTGTGGAAGACCATTGATCGCGGCCAGACCTGGGCACCTGTCACCGACGGCCACGTCGGCAGTGCCTCGGTGGGTGCCATCGCCGTCTCCGAGACCAACCCGGACATCGTCTTCATCGGCATGGGCGAGACCTGTATCCGCGGCAACATCCAGTCGGGTGACGGCGTCTACAAATCCACTGACGCCGGCAAGACCTGGGCCCATGTCGGCTTCAGGGATGCCAAGAACATCTCGAAGATTCGCATCGACCCGAAAAATCCAGACATCGTTTATGTGGCGGCATTCGGCCATCATGGCGCCCCGAACGACGAGCGCGGCTTCTACAAGAGCATTGACGGCGGCAAATCATGGAAGCGGACGCTCTTCCGCGACGCCAAGACGGCGGCGATCGATATCTCCATCGATCCCAATAACTCCAGCGTCATTTATGCGGCGATGTGGGAGGCCTACCGGGTCGAGTATCAGATGTCGAGCGGCGGCCCAGGCAGCGGACTCTTCAAGTCGACCGACGCCGGTGAAACATGGACCGAACTCACGCGTCGACCTGGATTGCCGTCGGGCATGATTGGCCGGGTTGGCGTGTCCGTCTCACCTGCGAACTCCAACCGCGTCTACGCAGTCATTGAAAACGCTAACGGCGGCCTGTTCCGTTCCGATGACGCCGGCGCCACCTGGACGCTGGTCAACAGCGGGCGCAACATCCGCCAGCGCGCGTTCTACTACACGCATGTCACGGCAGACCCGGTCAACGCCGACACGGTGTATGTGCTCAACGTCGGCACGTTCAAGTCTACCGACGGAGGCAAGACCATGGTCAGCTTCACCGGCGGGGATTCCCACGACATGTGGATCGAGCCCAGTGACCCGAAGCACATTGTGCACGCCAGTGACACCGGCGGCGCCGTGACCTACACCGGCGGCAACCCCTTCACGTCACGCGATTTTCCAACACCGCAGTACTACCACGTCGTCACCACCAAGCACATGCCGTATCACGTCTGTGGCGCGCAGCAGGACGGCAACACGGTGTGCATCCCGAACGAATCATCCGGCGGACGTGACGGCGGCGCACCGGAGATGTACAACCCCGGCGGATTTGAGCCCGGCTACATCGCGCCCGATCCGAAAGACCCGGATGTGTTCTTCGCAGGCGCTGTCAACGGTGGATGGCTCGAATACACCAATCGACGCACTGGCCAGTCGCGTGAAGTGCACCCGTACCCGCGCATGTTCTCAGGCGAGCCAGCAAGCGCCCTGGTTGAGCGGATCCAGTGGACGTTCCCGATCATCTTTTCGCCGGTCGACCCACGTGTGTTGTACACCGCCACACAACACGTGTGGCGCACGACGAACAACGGTCAGAGCTGGGACCGGATCAGTGGCGACTTGTCTCGGCACGACCCGAAGACCATGGGCCACTCCGGCGGCCCAATCACCGGTGACATGAACGGGCCTGAGGTGTACGCGACGGTCTTTACGTTGGCCCCCGGCAAGACCGACGCCAATGTGTTGTGGGCCGGGTCTGACGATGGCCTGATTCATGTGACGCGTGACGGGGGCAAGACCTGGACAAACGTGACGCCGCCTGCCATGCCGGAGTTCGGCCGCGTCAGCCTCATCGACGCTTCGTCGTTTGACGCAGGCACCGCGTATGCGGCGGTCAAGCGCCCCTTGCTCGACGACTTTTCGCCGTACATCTTTCGCACGCATGACTTCGGGCGTACATGGACGAAGATCGTCAACGGCATCGATCCGGACGAGTACGTGCACGCGGTACGAGAGGACCCCAAGCGTCGAGGTCTCCTGTATGCGGGCACCCAGGAGGGCGTTCGCATTTCGTATGACGATGGCGGGTCATGGTTGCCGTTGTCATTGAACCTGCCGAATACGCAGGTATCGGACCTGATTGTGGAGGACCGCGATCTCGTCATCTCGACGCATGGTCGTGGCTTCTACGTGCTTGATGACATTGCGCCGATCCGCCAGTACTCGCCTGCGGTGGCTGCTGCGGCGCCGGCGTACCTGTTCGCACCTGAGACCGCGTATCGATCGACCGCAGGCGCGACGATCGGGTATCTGGTCACCGGTGCGGTGCAGAGTCTGACCATTGAGGTGATCGACACAACCGGCGCGGTCGTACAGACGTTTGTAGGGGCGTCCGGGGGCAGTGGCGCGGCGCCGGCGGCGGGACGCGGCGGTGGCGGCGGTCGTGCAGGTGGTGGCAACCCGATGGCCCCGATGGCGGAGGGTATGCAGCGAGTGACGTGGAATCTGCGTTACCCGTCCGCGACCAGTTTCCCCGGCATGATTTTGTGGGGCGGAGGCGTGCAGGGACCGTTTGCGACGCCGGGCACCTATCAGGTGCGGATGACGGCCAATGGTGTCACACAGACGCAGCCGTTCCAGGTCAGGAAACATCCCATGCACACCGATGTCACCGACGCCGATCTGCAAGAGCAGTTTGATCTGGTGATTCGCATTCGTGACAAAACCAGCGAAGCCAATCAGGCGGTGATTGATATTCGCCGGATCAAAGCGGATGTCTCGGACCGATTGTCCAAGTCACCTGATGCACGGCTGAAGACGATGGGCAACAGCCTGGTTGCGGCGCTCAGCGAAGTGGAGGGCGAGATCTACCAGGTGAAGAATCAGAGCGGACAAGACCCCCTGAACTTCCCGATCAAGGTGAACAACCGGCTGGCGTCGCTGATGTCGATGATCAACAGCGGCGATGGCAAACCCATCGGCAACGCGCTGCCGATTTTTACAGCGTTGTCTGGCGAACTCAAGGTGTTGACCGACAACTTCGAGCGCATCCTCGCGAAGGAGCTTGCCGGGTTCAATGCGGAAGCCACACGGCTGAAGCTGGAAGCGGTCAAGGGTCGATAGTTCGAGCATTCAGTCCCGGCGCGAAGTCTCCGCAACACGGGCGCCATCGGCCAGCTCACGCAGGAGCTGGAACGGACCGGTCACGATCGTGGCCCCTTCGGGTACCCCATCCACTTCGATGGTCAGGCCGCCGATGATGCCAGTGGTGACCGGCGTGAAGATCGCACGGCCGTCGCGGACGACAAATACACCGCTGCGCCCGTCGCGCTGCACCACGGCCTGGAGGGGGGCCGCCAGCACCTGCGTGCGTTCGGCGACCAGAATTTCCGTGTCGCACGTCAGTCCGGGTCGCAGCGCAGAGACGTCGCCGGTGAGACGCACCGTCACGCGAAACTCGCGCGCCGCCGCCTGGGCGCTGGTCTGCGGCAACGCGCTCGCGCCGATCTCCACCACGCGCCCGTCGAATCGCCGCCCAGGCAACGCGTCGAGCGTCACGACGCCGGGTTGGTCGAGCACCAGACGCAGGACGTCGGCCTCGGCCACCTTGACCTCCGCATTCAGCGAACTCAGATCGGAAATGGTCATGAGAATGGTGCCGGGCTGATTCTGGACGCCCATCACGACCATCTCGCCTTCCTCCACATCCAGCCGCGTGATCACACCGTCGATCGGCGCGGTGATGTTCGTCTTGGCGAGTTGATCGCCGACACGTGTCTGCTCGGCACGTCCCTGCGCAACACGGCGGCCGGCGGCGACCCGCGTCTGCTGCACCCGCGCCAGGGCCGCGCGTGCGGCTGCGACCTGCGCGGTCGCCGCATCTGCGGCCGCCTGGGCCGAGTCGAGTTCAGCCTTAGGGACCAGGCCGGAGGCGGCCAGGTTCTTCGCGCGCTCGAGAGTCTGACCGGCCTGTGTCTGTCGCGCGACGGCGACGTCGATGTCTGCCTGTGCAGCCGCGATGGACTTGTCCGTACCGCTGGCCTCCGACTCAAGCGCCTGTAGTGCGGCGGAGGCAGACGCGACGGCACTTTCGGCTTGCACCGGATCGATCCGCGCGAGCACCTGTCCCACACGCACGCGATCGCCCTCCCGCACATTCACGGACACCACGCGCCCCATGACCGACGACCCCAGATCGGCGTACCGGGTCGCGACAATTTCACCCGACGCGGTGGCGTACGACCGCAACGCCTCCACTCGCGCCAGCGTCGCCGTGGTCACATCCACGGCATCATCCGTCTGCGACTGGAGCATCCACCATGCGCCGGCAGCCACCACCACCAGCGCGCCCACACCCAACACTCGAGACGTCCGCACAACACCTTCTATACTTGCACGGTCCGGGATCGGTCGTATCAATGCTGGAGTCCTTCCGTCAGGCCGCGGCAACGCTGGCCGCCAACCGTCTTCGCTCCGCGCTCGGGGCGTTGGCCATCGCCGTGGCTGTGGCCACCCAGGTGATCGTGAGCGCCGCGCTTGATGGTGTGGCCGCGTCTGCGGAAGCCACCAGCAGCCGTGCCTTCGGTGCCGAGACATTCCTGCTTGCGCAGGTGGCCTCACCAGGCCGGGTGTCCCGGAAGGAGTTGCAGGATCAACTGCTCCGCAATCAGCCCATTCGACGCGCGGACTGGCGCTTCCTCGAACAGGTGTCCGACGATCGCGTGATGTATGCGCCCAACGTCCAGACGGTCGCCGAGGTCACTGCCGGCGCTCGCACCTACGACATGGCGGCGGTCTCAGGCACCACCTCGGCCCTCGCCGATTTGCGTGACCTCTCCATCGCCGAAGGACGGTTCCTGTTGTCCGACGACGACCGCACAGGGGCGCTGGTGGCCGTCATCGGCGTGGACATCGCCGAGACGCTCTTTCCGACCGGAACGGCACTGGGTGAGGGGATCCGGATTGCCGGGCGGCGGTTCGTGGTGATAGGCGTACAAAGCCGCCTCGGCAATTCCAACGGCACGTCGCTCGACCGGTTCGTATATGTGCCGTTTGTCGCGTGGCAGCGCGCCTTTGGCTCACCGCGCACGTTGCCGCTGTTTGCGCGAGCCACGCCTGGAGGAGAGTTCCAGGAGGCCGAAGATCACGCGCGGGTCTCCATGCGGGCGCGTCGCGGACAAGCACCGGGCGAACCCGATGCCTTCGATATTCTGACGCCCGATGCCGCCCGCGGATTTGTGACGAACCTCACGCGCCGCGTCGGTGTGGCGGCAGGCCCCATCTCCTTGATGGCCCTCCTTGCCGCCATCGTCGTCGTGACCAACACGGTGCTGGTGTCGGTCACGCAGCGGACGCGGGAGATTGGTGTGCGGCGGGCGCTCGGAGCGAGGCGCAGCGCGATCGTCCGCGAGGTGTTGGCCGAGTCGATGCTCACGGCCATCATCGGGGGTGTTGCAGGACTGGCCGTGGCTGCCGCAGTGGTGGCGGCACTTGCTGGCGCGCTCGATCTGCCGGTCATGGTCGCGCCTGGTGTGGTTCTTACCAGTGTGGTGGCGTCGGCCCTAAGTGGTCTCGCGGCGGGCTGGTATCCCGCGCGGCGGGCGACGCGGCTGGCGGTTGTGGATGCCCTGAGGACCGAATGAACACAGCAGCCTCCTGGCGGCATGTGGCGCGAGAAGCGACGATCCTCGCCCTGGAGTCGATTCGTGTACACACGGCACGGTCGGTCCTCGCCATGGTGGGACTTGTGATCGGTATCGTGACGGTGGTGCTGGTGGCGTCGACGCTGGTGGGTCTGCGTAATTCGGTCGCGCAGCTGTTTCGCGAACTGGGCACCGAGAACATTTTTGCGTTCCATCGCAACGGCGACCCGTATTCGTCCGTCTCGGATGCCGATGCCAACCGCAAGACGCTGACAGCGGCCACGGCAGAGACCATCACGCGGCTGGCCCCTTCGGTACGCGACGTTGGTGTGCAACTCCTGATCCCCGCGGCCACCGCGACGCGTGTGATCACGGCACGGGCGGGCGGCAACGAGTCCGATACGGTGCTCATCGAGGGGGTGTCGCCGAATCTGTTTGACGTCGCCGACACTCCTTTTGCCTCGGGCCGCCCGTTCACGGAGACAGAAAATCGTGTGGCCGCGCCGGTCGCCGTGCTCGGCGCCAACATTGCGCGGTCGCTGTTTGGCACAAGCGACGCGCTCGGGCAGGCATTCCTGCTTGGTGGTGAGCGCTACTTCGTGGTGGGTGTGCTCGCACCGAGACAGGGGACTTTTTTCGGTGAAAACCGCAACGACAGCGTGGTGTCGTTGCCGTTGGGCACAGCGACCAGGCGATTTCCCGACGCTGAGCAGACGGTGCTCTACGTGCGCGCCAGGCCGGGCCTGCGTGAGGCCGCGCGTGCGGAAACAGAGACCGTGTTGCGACTGGTGCGCGGCGTGCCCGCCGATGCGCCGAACGATTTCACCCTGTCGACGGCCGACCAGATCATCGCGAATTTCGATCAGATTGGCGCGCAGATCTTTTTGGCCACCATCGCACTCGCCGGCGTCTCGCTGGTCATCGGCGGGATCGGCATTGCCAACGTCATGGTGATCAGCGTGACCGAGCGCACCCGGGAGATCGGATTGCGGCTGGCCATCGGCGCGCGCCGACAGGAGGTGCGCCTGCAGTTCCTCCTTGAGGCGGCCGTACTCGCCGGAGCAGGCGGCGTCATCGGGGTCTCGATCGCCCTGGCGATTGGCGCACTCGCGGCGGCGCTGGCCCCGGCGTTTCCGGCGCTGCCGCCCGTCTGGGCGGTGGTCTCGGGTGTGGTCAGCGCTGTGGTCGTGGGCATGGTCGCAGGGTATTGGCCGGCCCGCCGGGCATCGTTGCTCGATCCGGTTGACGCCCTGCGCTACGAATAATGGCATCCACCCGAAAGGGATGAAGGGTGATACACAGCCGTGGCGCAGCGGAGACTCGACCAAGGAGCTGCGGTACTATCCTCTGACCCAGGCTGACCGGCACGATCAAGAGTCAAGTTGACCAGATCTGGAACGCGTTCTGGTCCGGCGGCATCTCCAACCCCATCGAGGTGATCGAGCAGATCACCTACCTCCTCTTCATCCGTCGTCTGGACGATCTGCACACGCTGGAGGAGAACAAGGCCGCCCGGCTTGGCGAGTCGATGACCCGCCGCATCTTTCCGAAAGGGAAGGACAAGTTGCGGTGGTGAGGAACCACGCCGAGTCGGCCGAGGTCACCTCACGGCAGCCGGTTCCACCGCGACGAACTCGTGAAGTGATTCGAAGTGTTTGGTGTTGAACGTCAGCAGTTCAGTGACGCCAGACCCTGACAAACTCGTGGCGATGAGCGCGTCATAACTGCGCCCTCCCACCACCCCGCGCCCCGGCAGGCTGCCGACGAGATCGATGTAATGCTGACCGGATGGTGCCGCAACCGTGCCAAGATCAACAAAGTTCGCCTTGATGAGGGTCCAACTGTCGGTACCAGATAAGCGGTACGGCGAAGGCAGGCGCGTCAGGACGGCATAGGTTTCAAGTAACGCATGCGCCGCGACCACCAGCGTGTCGCCGCGGTCGAACCGCGACTCGATCGCCGCGACTGCCGCGCGGTGCCGGGCGTGCCACGAACACACGGCAGCGATCATGCAGCTGGTGTCGACGGAGAAGGCCGCCACGTCAACGACGTCCGCGCCGCAGCTCTCGTCGCGTACGTTCGACGGTTGCAGCAGTCAACGGGGCCACCGCTGTGACGGGAACCGCGACGGACAGGCGACCGCGCGGTTCAACCGACACCGTCAGCGGGGTAGGCTCGATCTCGATGATGCCGTCACGCCACCGGATGTCGAGAGGAACGCCCGGCTCAAGTCCGGCCTCATTTCGAACGCTCCTCGGGATGACCAACCGTCCGGCTGAATCCATGGTTACAGTCATGGTACGGATCCTACCATTTGGTCACAGTTGGCACACAAGCCCGGCGCTGTCGACATCCGAATCGCCGCCTCAGAGTTGCGCTGCGGGCGGGCATCGTCTGAACAGCAGCCGCACACCGAAGGCGCTGAGCGCGACGATCAGGAAGAGTCCGAGGCCCCCGAGCACTTTGTCGAGCGACTTGACGCCGGTCCATTGGAGATAGTGCACCTTGTAGATCGCGTCGATGCGAGCGGTGTCACGGCCGTACTGCGAGAGCGACAGCCGATTCCAGTCGAGTGTGACGCGCACGCCGGTGTCTGTCGTGATGCGCGTGCCTTCGATGGTGGCGATCTGCCCGTACCGAGTCTGGTTGGCCGTGAACGCGTCCGTCACGAGCGCGCGGACGTGCGCGTCGGACGGCGCTGGGCGTTCCTGCATCGTCACTGGATCGAGCTGTTTCCACCCGGACTCCGTCCGTGCGATCAGGTGATCACCCAGCATGGTTCTGAGGACGCGGACCTCCCGCCAGTCGGCTGACGGCGGTACCGAGATCGGTGCAGTCAGCGGATAGGTGCGAACGGCGAGACTCTCATAGGCCCCGCCGTAGCCCGGCTTGATGAAAAAGATCGCCCCAGTCACCGCCCACGCCAGGAGCGGAAGCAGCATCGTGATGCCGAGAGCGCGATGTACGGACCGCGGCGTCAGTGAGGCCATTGCCTCATTGGCGCATTGCCCCACTGCCTCATTGACATCAGCGTCCCGTCGTCTTCATCAACGCTGCCACGGCCGCTTCCAGCTGCTCGTCCTTGCCCTTGCTGATCGCCTCGTAAGTCGGCGGTACTCGGATGTCCGGATCGGTCTGCCAGTTCTCGAGAAATTTCGCTTTCGGATCCTTGACGCCCAGTGGTGGAACGCCCCAGCGGATGCCGGTGTCGGGCAATGTGGCCCAGCCGGCAAACGTACACGTGCCGGGGACAGGCATGCCGACGAGCGGACCGATCTTCTGCGCCTGATAGGTCCAGGCAAAGCAGTGGCCGTCGCTGTAGTTAGCCTCGTTGACCAACGCGATGCTCGGTTTGGTCCAGCGGAAGTTCGGCTCAAACCCGGTGCTGCGGCCGTCGGTCGTGTAGTCGAAGAAGTACTTGCCGGTAAGGAACATGTCGAGGTCGGCGACCAGGTCGCCGCCGCCGTTGTTGCGCGTATCGACGACCAGTCCCTTGCGTGTCGCAAACTTGCCGAACACTTCTTCAACTGTGGTGCGATACGCGCCGTCGTTCATGCCGGGAATGTGCACGTAGCCGAGCGTGCCGTTGCTGAGGCGGTCCACTTCTGCCTCGTTGCGCTTCACCCAGCGCGTGTAGAGCAGTCGCCCTTCTTCCGCAGGTGGAATGGGCATGACCACAAGATCGCGCGTCGCTCCTGCGGCGTCCGCAATCGTGAGTAACGTCCGCTTCGACGCCTTGCGATTCAGAAACTGCGCCAGATCGCGGTCAACTGGAATCTGTTCGCCATCGATGGCTTGAATGATGGACCCCGCCGTCACGTTCATGCCTGCCTTGTCGAGAGGGCCGCCCTTGACGACCTCCGCCACCTTGTAGCCGGCACCGTGGTAGGTCTGGTCGTAAAACACGCCGAGCGACGCTGTCGCGTCGAGATCTGTTCCGGTCCGCGCATAGGACGACCCGCTGTGCGACACGTTGAGTTCGCCCAGCATCTCCGCCAGCATCTCGGACATCTCGTAGCTGTTGCCGATGTGCGACAGATACTTCAGGTAATCGGGTTTGACCTCATCCCAGTCGATGCCGTGCATCGATTTTGTGTAGAAGGTCTGCTTGGTGCGACGCCACACCGATTCAAACTGCGCTTTGCGTTCCGCCGCCTGGTCCTGCACCTTCTCACCGCTGATACCGATCGGATCCCGCTTGCCGCTGACGGGGTCAATCTTGGAAAGGGAACCGTCGGAAAGCAGATACAAAACTTTCTGGTCCTTGTCCCACTGCAGGCTGCCGCTGTTGGCGTTGAGCGCCACCAATTGTTTGGTCTCGCGCGTGCGCACGGTGGTGGTCCACAGGTTCAGCCCGCGCTCAAAACGCGCTAGGTAAAAGAGGGACTCGCCGTCTTTGCTTACCAGCGCGTCACCCAGGGACGAGGAGTGAATGGTGAGACGAGCCTTCCGATCCGTCACGCCGTCGAGTTCCAGCGTGAGCGGTATCGGCGGAGGTGTGGGCGCGGCCGGATCCTTCTTGGCCGCCGCATCGACTTTGGCCTTGGCTTCCTCCGCCTCCTTGATGAGTGCGAAGTCCTCTTTGCTCAGCCGGAATTTGTCCCAGGCATCTTGCGAAAAGAACATCCCGTAGGCGTCGGCCTGCGCGCCGCCTGACTGCGCCACGCTCTTGAGGCCGTCGCGGTTGCTGAACCAGAGCATCGCCTTGCCGTCGAGAATCCAGCGCGGCCGCGAGTCGTTGAAGCCGCTCTGCGTCAGGTTCACGACCCGCCCACTGCCATCCGCGCGCACGAGGCCGACCTCGCCAGGCGCCATACCCGGCACCGCGTAGTCAAACAGCAACCACTGGCTGTCCGGACTCCACTGAAAGTACTGATCGTGATCGCCCATCGAGAACAAATGCTGATCGGTCAAGAGCGCCTTCGTCGTTTTCGCCGAAAGGTCATAGACCTTCAGCGCCATCCGGTTCTCAATGTAGGCGAGCTGTTTCCCGTCAGGCGAGAACTGCGGCTGATAATTCTCAGCCGCGTCAGTGATCATCGGCGTCTCGCGCACCAAGGTTGATGCGTAGAAGTGCAGCTCTTCGTCACGCGTGCGACGCGCTTCAAAAATCTGCCAGTGCCCTCCGCGCTCGGACGAATACACCAGCGTCTTGCCGTCAGGAGAAAACGTGGGGGATCGCTCGGATTCAGGAGTCCTGGTGATCTGTTTGGTGACGCCACCCTCAACACTGGTGACAAACACGTCGCCACGCGCGATGAAGGCCACTTCCTTGCCCGATGGAGCGACCGCGAGATCACTCGCGCCGCCAGTGACGGTGACGATGCGCTCGTTGGTGGCGCGGGCATCAGCGGCAATGGTGACGGGCACTTTGCGCGGCTGCTGACCAGGAGTCATCGTGTGCAACGCGCCGTCGTAACTGAAGGACAACATTCCGTTGCGCGCCATCGTGAGGAATCGCACCGGACGCGCCTTGAACTGCGTCAACTGCTGCGACTGACCTCCGGCGACGTTCATCTTGTGGACGTTGAAGGACCCGCTCGCCTCAGACAAGTAGTAAAACGCCCGATCACTGTCGGTGAAGATCGGGTTCCGGTCTTCGCCCTCGAACGTGGTGATCTTTCGATGTGTGCCCGCTTGCGTGTCCTGCACCCAGATGTCACGTGCAACGGCTGACACCTGGTGTTTCCGCCAGGCGTTCTCCTGGCCTTTTTTGTCGTGGTAAATCATCTGCCGGCCATCGCGGCTGTACTGCACATCCTCTGCAGGTGTCGTCAGCACCTGCGTGGCGCGTCCGCCCGCAACGGGTACGCTGTACAGCTCCGGCATGTACCCGGTGGGGAATCCGCGATGTTCGGCCGTGTCCTGGCGCGCCGCCCCGAAGACAATCGATTGTCCGTCTGGCGCGAAGGTGAACGGTGACTCTGGCGCCGAGTGCGTCGTGAGCCGCCGAGGCTCGCCACCCTTCACCGACATGATGAACACATCAAAGTTGCCGTAGCGGTCACTCGCAAACGCGATCTGCGTCCCGTCCGGACTCCACACGGGCATAAAGTCATGCGCCTCATGCATCGTCAACGGCCGCGCCGTGCCGCCCGATGAGGGGACGAGGTACAGGTCACCCTTGTAGGTGAACGCAATCTGCGATCCGTCAGGCGAGATGGCCGGGTAGCGGTTCCACAGCGGCTCGTCACTGGACTGTGCGGACGGGATCGATGATGCGATCAGGAGGGTGGCTGCGAATAGGAGGGTTCGTTTGGGCATCCGGTGACCTTTGTTAATGGGCCAATGGGCCAATGAAGTGCATTGCCCCATTGCATTGCCTCATTGCCCCATTGGCTCATTGGCTCATTTCAAATTGGGAACGTCCGCCGCCGTCCACTGGCCTTCGCTCTTGGCGACATAGACGGCCGCCGTCAAATCGCCGAAAACATTGACCGTGGTACGGGACATATCGAGAATCCGGTCCACACCGAGGACGATGGCGATACCTTCACCGGGGACGCCAAACATCGTCAGGATGCCGACCAGGAGCGGGATGGACCCGCCGGGGACGCCGGCGGCGCCGATCGCGGTGATGACCGACATGATCATGACGATCGCCATCTGGGGGATCGTCAGGTCGATACCAAAAATCTCCGCCAGGAAGATGACGGTGATGCCTTCAAAAATCGCCGTGCCGTTCATGCACATCGTGGAGCCAATTGGCAGCACAAAGCCGGCAATTTTTCGCGGCACGCCCAACTGGTTCTCGGCCACGTCCAGGCCAGTCGGCAGCGTGGCGCTGCTCGAGCTTGTGGAAAAAGCGGTAATGAGCGCGGCCTTGACCCGGCTGATGAAGACGAACGGCGACAGACCCAATCCGAATTGGAGGATGCTGAAGAGTGTGATG
>JBKJTD010000161.1:0-3831 GCA_046590915.1 Vicinamibacterales bacterium | reverse complement strand
GTACAGGTTCAACGTTCTCCAACGGCAGCGGTGATTACGCGATTGCCTTCTCCACTGCGACAGCGAATCGTGTGAGCGTCACGAACGGACCGCAGGCGCGCACATTCCTGCCGACCGACGCAGTGTCTGGGCTCTTTGAGGCCGCGATGGACGCAACCGAAGAGGCGGTTTACAACTCGCTGCTGAAGGCCTCCGATATGACGGGCAACGGCAGGGCGGTGCGCGCGCTGCCGCTGGATGCGCTCAAGTTATTGAGGAATATTGATTGACCGATTGAGGAAGATTGCGGCGTGAGCCGCACTCCACAAATCCTCAATCCTCAATCCTCACTCGCGGACGTCAGCGCACTTCCACCGTCCGCGAATCCGTTCCCCCTCGCGTGGACCCGACGCTGATCGTCACAGGCCCTGCGCCACGAACCGACCACGCGATCGTGCGGGTCTCACCCGGCTTGAGCCAGCCGATGCCTTCGGCGGAACGCCGACGGGCGTTGGGGTCGGGAGCCGCGCCGCCGCGACCACCGAAGCCCCCCGCGCGACCACCACGGCCCGCACCCGGACCGGCGGCCTCACCGGCGCGCGTCACGGTCTGCGTTGCCGCGTAGTCGATCGACACGGTGTCTTCGCGCACGATCTTCACGCGTTTGGCGATCTCGAGCGCGGTCGGCAGCTGGCCTTCGTTGGTGACCACGACCGAGATCTCGGTGGCGCCGTCAGCGCCGGGCTTCGTGGTGGCGGACACGATCTTCACCTGCGCCATCTGTTCGGCGAGATAGATGTTGAACATCGCTTCGTTGCGCGCCCACTTTTCGAGCATCTCTGGGGGCGGATTCTGCGACCAGAACTTCGGATTCCAACCACCGACCTCAACCGCGCCGAGTGTCGGATGCGTGGTCTTGGTCCACGGCTGGAAGTCGTTTTTCCCCGCGCGGTTCTTGTCGAGCCACGTCAGCCGCTCCATGTCGTCGGACTGTCCGTCACCGTTGGCATCGGCCTCCGGCAGACGGCCGCCGTCCCAGATCTCGTTGCCGTACCAGACCGATCCGAAATACAGGTAGCCGAAGTCCGGACCGTGTCCGAAGAGCGGTGAACCGGGCGCGTCGGGACTGGGCACCGAACCGCCGCGGCCACGATTGGAGTACTGCCAGTACGTATCACCCGCCCACGGATACCCGGTGATCTCGATCCCCTTGGCGTCGAACTTCTTCAGGTAGACGAGATCCTCTGGAAACACCGATTCCTCTGACTTGGACGTGGACGGTCCGCGCAAAATCATCGGCACGGACGTATCGAGCGACTGCACCACACCGACGTGCGGGTGACGGATCAAAAAATCGAACACTGCGCGCGTCTCCGGCTCGGAGAGCGGATATTCGCCGGCGCCGCCCTGCGTCCAGCCTCGACCGGTCGCTTCGGTCATCGGGCGCCAGTTCTCCGGATAGTTCCGGTGCAGGTCGAGTCCACCGACGCCGTCTTCATTGACGCGACCGTCGTTGTCGTTGTCGTAGCCTTCCTGAAACATCAGGTACTCGCCCTGGCCCATCGGCACGTTCTGCATCAGACGTCCCTGCGGGTCGCGTCTGTCGATGTTCGCATTGCCCTTGCCTGGGCCGACAAACTGGCGCATCTGACGACTGAAACCATCTCCGTCGAGATCTTCTGACGGGTCTTCATCAAGAAGTCCGTCGTCGTCGTTGTCCATCGGACGCACCGAGGACCGCAGCGTCTGGGCGGTGTAGTGATACACCGACGCGCCGTCCGGATTGTTGTGGGGCTTGACGTAGAAGGTCTTGGTGTCGACCAACTTCGTCATCGTCGGATCCTTGCCGTAGCTGGTGAGGAGGTGATTGGCGAAGTACAGCGTGGCCTCGATGCCGGAGATCTCACCGGAGTGACGTCCGCCTTCGATGAACATCGCCGGCTTGTCGGTGTGACGCCCGGTCTTCTTGTTGGTAATCGTGATCTGCCAGATGTCGCGACCTTCCAGCGACTTGCCGGCCGAATAGATGTCCACGAGATCGGGATGTTCGCGCGCCCACTTGCGCAGGATCGACGTCGCCTCTTCGTAGGTGTGGAAATGTTTGAAGTCGACCTCGCCGTCCTTGATGGGCTTCATCTGCGTGTAGTTGGTGCGCGCAAACACGGACGGACCGTCGCGATGGCCACCACCGATGCGGTACATGTTCGGATTGTCGCCGCCCGGCAGCTGCACCTGCGTGTCAGTCGTTGCGCCCCACACCAGCGCTGCCGCCAGCGCGAGGCCCAATGTCATCGAAGTCTGTCGTTTCATCGTTGTTCCTTCCGTCACGACCTCAGAGGTCGTTATTCTTGTTCATCAAAACGACCTCTGAGGTCGTCTTACGTCGTTGACCCTTCCAGCAGCGGCTCCACGCGTTCGAGCCGTCCTCCCTGGCTGTCGCACACCGCAAACTCGCCGCCCTTGCCGGGCGAATAGATCGCCACGCCGGCGTAGTCGCCTTTGGTGTTGAGAATGTAGAAGTTCACGTTGAAGTTCGGCGTGCCACGCTCGGTGAGCAACCGTTTCTCGATCGTGTTCTTCTGGATGCGCCGACAGGCCTCCATGCCGGCGTCTTTGGGATGTCTGCCTCGGCGCATCTCTTCAACAATCAACATCGATGCCAGGCTGAATAGATTGGCTTCGCCACGACCGGTGGATCCCGCGGCGCCCACGTCGCCATCCACATACAACCCGGCGCCCAGGATCGGGGAATCGCCGAGACGGCCGGGAATCTTCCACGCAAGACCGCTCGTTGTGGTGACGCCGCACACGTCGCCTTTGGCATTCACCGCATTGCAGTTGATGGTGCCGTAGATGTGGTTTTCATCCACGATGCCGTCCGCCACCATGCTCATCATGACGTCGCGCTCGGCCTGCTCGCGGCGGTTTGGATCAAGGTATTGCAGCGGCTGGGTGCGGCGTTTCCATTCCTGCCACGCTCGCCGGGATCGCTCGCTGTTGAGATCGGCTTCGATGGTGAACCCCATGTTGCGCGCAAAGGTCTGCGCGTCTTTGCCGACAATCAGGTGATGGTCGGTGCGTTCCATCACCGTCTTGGCCACCTGCGCGGCTGTGCGCACGCCCTCAAGCGCCCCGACACCGCCGGCGCGTTTTTTCGGGCCGTGCATCACTGACGCGTCCAGTTGGACCACGCCGTCCGCGTTGGGCAATCCGCCGTACCCGACGCTGGAATCGTCCGGGTCAAGTTCGACGATGGTGACTCCGGCCACAAGGGCGTCAAGGACATCCTCACCGGCCATCATCTTTTCGTAGGCGAGCTCCACGCAGCTCTGCGGGCCTCCGTTTTTTTTCGTGAACCCGTTCGCCGAGCCGACGACCACCGCTCGCCCGGGCTTCTGCACCCGCACCGCAGGAGCCTTTCGCGCCTCGGGACCGGCACTGGTGGCGGTCACGACTGGGCCGGCAGCGGCGGCCAGCCCAGCCGCGGTGGTGGCCATAAAATCACGTCGGTTCATCATTGGTCTCCCCGTCGCGGCCAAGTCTACAAGAGGAGCGCCGATGATAGGATCGTCAATTCTGATGTCTGCTGCTGCTCGCGCCATCTCCATCGACACCGTCAGGGACGCGGCCACACGCGTGTACTCGGTGGCGATCCGCACACCGATGGTGCGGCTCGACCCCATCACGCGGGGTGGTCCCGAGGTCTTTCTCAAGCTCGAAATCTTTCAGCCCATCGGCTCCTTCAAGCTGCGTGGGGCGGCCAACGCCATCGCAAAGTTGTCGAAGGACCAGCTGGCCCAGGGTGTCTGGACGGTCAGTGCCGGCAACGCCGCGCAGGGCGTCGCCCTCGCG
>JBKJTD010000048.1:0-12909 GCA_046590915.1 Vicinamibacterales bacterium | reverse complement strand
CATTCGCCACATCGTACCGGTGCACGAAGGAGTCCTCGGACGTGTAGTACATCACGTTGCCAGTGACGTCGAGGTCAATCCAATCGGTGCCCTGGCGACCGGTGAAGGTCCAGAATGCCGCGCGATCACTCGGGGCATAGGCACCGAGATTGTTCGTGTTGTTGTAACGGTGGAGGCGCTTGCCCATCGACCAACGGTAAGGGACCGCGGTGTCCGCAGCAGTGACCATCGGCACGCCAGTGCTCGGATCGGACCAATAGCCGGAAGGAAGCTGCGCTGGCCAATTGGGAAGCCCCAGCGGATTAGCGACCGGTGCCATTGCGATTTGATTTCCGACGTAGTTCATCCGGGCTGACACTTCTACGCCGTAGATGCGCGCACGGTAGTCGGTCATGCCCTGCGCCGCGAGCGCGAGGCGATCACCGTTTTCGTCGACGACCCAGCCCCAGCCGTCCGCGTTCTCCCAACCCTCGAGCGGCAGGCCCTTGATGTCAGTCGTGTACTCACCCTGAGACTCAAACTTCTTGCTGGTATCTGAAGCCCATGCGTCCGGCGCGGCGCTGAAGTTGCCGAAGGAGTGGCCGACGTACATGTTGAGGTCTCTGTCGAACACGACAGACTCAGGGCTCTGATCGATGCCATAAGCATTGCCGAGGGCATCGGGACGAGCGACCTTCGTCGAGAAGCGGCGGCTGGCCGGCGAGTACCGCACCGAAGGTCCCAGCGCCGAATCCGGATGGCGTGTGATGACGTTGATGGCGGGGCCTACTTCGCCGAAGTTTGTGGCGAACACTTCGCCGGTCTTCCAGTTGGTCGCACAGCCGGTCGTCAGCGTGTAGTCGGACTGAAGCGCGTCCACGTAGTCAGCCGTCGCCACGAACCGCTTGAAATTGCCGTCCCGGTCAATGACCTTGTACGTCGCTTCGTTCAGCCCCAGAAAGACGTCACCCTTCGCCCAGCGTCCGATGTCCCAAGTCGAGGTGATCGAGGCGTTTGTTGTGCTCAGCGTCACCGGATGAATGCCGACACTGCCGTTGATGTCCGTGGCTACAAGATGATCTTCAGTTGGATCGATGGGGCCCGACCACGGTCCCACGTGGCCGACTGGCGGCGTGTTGCCGCCGTTCGAGAGCTGACTGGTTTTGAGACGAATAAAGGTAGGGGTGCCACTCGCGATCGGAGCCGGGAAAGTGGAGCTAAAAGTCAGGCTGTTGTCTTGAGTCGGTGCAGGGATGTTTAAATCCGCGAGCTGTTGCGCCGTCAGAACGTCGTGGTTCACGCCAGAGAGGGAAACATCTTCACCCGCAACGGTCGACCGCAGTTCGAGAATGGCACCTTCAGAAGCGCGAAACGTATCCGCGCCAGCAATGAGCGCCACCCACTGCTGTTGATAGTGATCCCACTGGGACACACGAACCGACGCGGCGGGCGCGCCTTCACGTGTCGCGTCGGTTGTCGAAAACCACGCACCGTGTACGGTCGCAGCCGTCACAGCGATAGTCATCGCACCGATCACCTGACGGAAGGAAGAACTCTTCATAAATGAAATCTCTCGATGCCGGACAAACCACGGTTTGCCGACCGCTTCGGGATTGCTTTGAGTAGCGACTGAGAATACACCCAAATGTCGCTTGTGTCATATCGAAGTAGTGCTCATTACGATTCTTGTAATTACTTACAAGAAACATATTGTCTCAACACGAAAATACAAAGTCCAACCTACACCATTGGGCAGGCCGCGCCAAAATGGGCTTAATTGGCTGATTTCGATGGGTTTTGGGTGTCAGGCTGCCCGGCGGACGTCTTTTTCCACCAGTCCGTCACGAATATGAATGGATCGATGGGCATGTGCGGCCACTTCGGGTTCATGGGTGACCAGCACAATTGTGTTGCCGGCTTCGTGGAGCCGGGCAAACAGGCTCATGATTTCCACCCCGGTCTTCGAGTCGAGGTTACCGGTGGGTTCGTCGGCCAGCAGGATGGACGGGTTGTTCACCAATGCGCGGGCAATCGCCACGCGCTGGCGCTGGCCGCCTGACAACTGGTTGGGCCGGTGGGTCTTCCGGTCTCCCAGCTCCACTTTGTCCAGGGCCTGGGCGGCGCGCTGGGCGCGCACTTTGGCTGGGACGCCGGCATAAATCAGCGGCAGCTCGACGTTGTGCAGCGCCGTGGCGCGCGGCAACAGATTAAATGTCTGGAACACAAACCCAATTTCCTCGTTCCGGATCCGGGCCAGCTCATCATCATTCATCTCGGAGACCTGCTTGCCGTTGAGCAGGTAACTGCCCTTTGAGGGGGTGTCGAGGCACCCGATCAGGTTCATCAGGGTGGACTTGCCGGACCCGCTGGGGCCCATGACCGCAACGTATTCGCCCCGTTCAATCTCAATGGACACGCCCTGGAGCGCGTGAATCAGCTCGGCCCCCATCTGATAGGTTTTCCACAGGTCGTTAGTCTGGATAAGTGCCATGACTCCACCTTATACGCTTCCGGACAGTGGGGCGTTCACGCACCTACGACTCTTCTGCCTCGTACTCGTCCTTGAGACGGCGGACGACGTTCGGATCGGCGAGGGTGGTGGTGTCGCCAAGCGCCTTGCCCTCGGCGATGTCGCGCAGGAGGCGCCGCATGATTTTGCCCGATCGGGTCTTGGGCAGATCGGCGGCAAACAGAATCTGGTCGGGCCGGGCAATTGCACCGATTTTCTTGACTACGTGTTCCTTGAGTTCGTCGACGAGCGCGGCGCCGGCCTTGACGCCTTCCTTCACGGTGACAAATGCCGCAATCGACTGCCCTTTGATCTCGTGGGGCCGGCCGACGACTGCGGCTTCGGCGACCGATGGGTGGTCCACGAGTGCGCTCTCCACTTCCATGGTGCCGATCCTGTGCCCCGCCACGTTCAAGACATCGTCGACACGACCCAGCAGCCAGTAGTCGCCTTGTGCGTCGCGCCGCGCGCCGTCACCCGTGAAGTACACCCCGTCCTGCCAGCGGCTGAAATAGGTTTTCACAAAACGTTCGGGATCGCCGTAGATGCCGCGCAACATGCCCGGCCAGGGTTTGGTGAGCGCGAGCAGCCCTCCACCATGTTCGACCGGCGCACCGTCACCAGTGCGAATTTCGGCGGTGATGCCGGGGAACGGTTTTGTCGCCGAGCCGGGTTTGAGTGACGTGATCCCGGGTAGAGGGGCAATCAGGATATGACCCGTCTCGGTCTGCCACCAGGTATCGACGACCGGGCACTTCGATCCACCGATGTGTTGGTGGTACCACATCCACGCTTCCGGATTGATCGGTTCGCCCACTGAACCCAGCAGTCGAAGGCTCGACAGGTCGTGTTTGCCGGGCCACTCGATGCCCCACTTCATGAACGACCGAATCGCGGTCGGTGCGGTGTAGAACACGGTCACGCCGTAGCGCTCGACGAGCTCCCAGAATCGATCCTTGCTGGGCCAATCAGGCGCGCCTTCGTACATGAGAACCGTCGCGCCGTTTTGCAGCGGACCGTAGACCACATAGGAATGGCCGGTCACCCACCCGATATCGGCGGTGCACCAGTACACGTCGGTGTCTTGCAGATCAAACACCCATTTCGTCGTCGCGTAGGTCCCGACGAGATATCCGCCGGTCGTATGCACGATGCCTTTGGGTTTGCCCGTGGTGCCTGAGGTGTAGAGGATGTACAGCATGTCTTCGCTGTCCATCGCTTCCGGCTCACACTCGAGCGGGGCGTCCTGCATCAGGCGGTGATACCAGTGGTCGCGACCTCCCTGGATGTGCACCGGGAACGGTTCGCCGGCCTGGCGTTTGACGACCACGACATTCTGAATCGAGGGTGCATCTTTGAGCGCTTCGTCGGAGGTTTGTTTCAACGGGACGAGTTGCCCGCGGCGGAAACCGCCGTCGGCGGTAATCAGCAGGCAGCACTGCGAGTCGTTGATGCGATCGCGCAGCGCTTCGGCGCTGAAGCCGCCAAACACGACCGAATGCACGGCGCCGATGCGCGCGCACGCAAGCATCGAGATGGCGAGTTCCGGGATCAGCGGCAGATAGATCGCGACACGATCGCCCTTGCGCACACCGAGTCCGCGCAGGACGTTGGCGAACTGGCAGACCTGACGGTAGAGATCAAAGTAAGTGAGCGTGCGGCGATCGCCGGGCTCACCTTCCCAAATCAGAGCGGCCGTGTTGCGACGCGCAGTGCGGATATGGCGATCGAGACAGTTGACGCTGGCGTTGAGCTGACCGCCGACGAACCACTTCGCGTGTGGCGGTTGCCAGTCGAGCACCTGCGTCCAGGGACGTATCCACTCAAGCTCGCGCGCCCAGCCTTCCCAGAAGGCTTCCGGGTCGGCGGCGGCACGTGCGTAAATGTCAGGGTCGGTCACCCGGGCGTTGGCGCGCCACTCGGGTGAGGGTTCAAAGACGCGCGCTTCTTCGAGCAGCGCGTTTATTTCGTGAGACTTCGACGACTCGCTCACGCGGCCGCCGGCCCCGCCTTCTTGCGGAAGAACGAGAGACCCAGCAACGCCCCGAGCAGACCAAACACCGCGAATACAGGGATCGTGACCGCGGCCGTGATCAACAGGGCGGCCGGACCGGTTGAGAAACGTTCGATCATCGCCACCATTTGAGGTGGCATGTCGCCCATCTGGCTGAAGACCTGATCCATGGCCTCGCGCTGTGCAGCCGCACCTCCGGACACCATCACGACCAACGCGCCGCCGACCACGGTGACGACCCCACCGACCGTGCCCGCAATCAGGCCGCCCATCGCCGCCGCCGATGTTTCAATCGGCAGGGGGTCGTTCTGCTGCATCAGGTAGGTGGTCAACACGCCACCGACGACCACCCAGAGACAACAACACGCGTTGAACGCCCCAATGATCGGCAGCGCCGACAGGATGCCGATGAACAAACCGCCGAGCAGTGCAGGCTGGTAACGAGCCAAACGGGCCTCCTTGGCCTTAGTCGTAGTATTCGCGACCGAGATGCGTGATGAGTTCTTCGCCCTTGATGTAGCGCAGGGTATTCTTCAGCTTCATCAACTGAATGAAGAGGTCGTGCTCCGGGTACAGCCCAGGCGCGTGCATCGGGCTCTTGAAATAGAACGAGAGCCACTCCTGGATGCCTGAGAATCCCGCGCGCTTCGACAGGTCGAGGAACAGGGCAACATCAAGCACGATCGGCGCCGCCAGGATGCTGTCGCGGCACAGGAAGTTGATCTTCAACTGCATCGGGTAACCGAGCCACCCGAAGATGTCGATGTTGTCCCAACCCTCTTTGTTGTCGCCGCGCGGCGGATAGTAGTTGATCCGCACAACGTGCGAGATGTCCTTGTAGAGATCGGGATAGAGGTGCGGCTGGAAGATGTAGTCGAGCGCGCCCTTCTTGCTTTCTTCCTTGGACTTGAACGATTCGGGATCGTCGAGCACTTCCCCGTCACGATTGCCCAGAATGTTGGTCGAGTACCAACCGGCGACACCAATGAGACGCGCTTTCAAGCCGGGGGCGATGATCGTCTTGATCAGCGTCTGCCCCGTCTTCATGTCGCTGCCGGTAATCGGTGAGCCGGTCTTCGCGGCGAGTTCACGCAAGGCGGGCACTTCGGCGCTGAGGTTCGGCGCGGCGTTGCCGTACGGCAGGCCTTCGCTGATGGCGGCGTAGGCGTAAATCTGGCTCGGTGAAATGGCCGGGTCGTTGTCGACAAGGCCCTTCTCAAAGGCGGCCATGTCGGCGTGGCACGGCGCCTCGGTCAGGAAAATTTCGGTCGACCCGGCCCAGATAAGGACCAGACGCGAGCAGTTGTTGTCCGCCTTGAACTTGCGGATGTCGGCGATCAGCTGATCGGCCAGATCCTTCTTGTTCTTGCCCTTCTTGACGTTGGGGCCGTCAAGGCGTTTCACGTAGTGTCGGTCAAACACGGCTGACATCGGCTTGATCGCCGCCAGTTCGTCTTTTACCTGATCGAGCAGTTTTTCCTCGAGGACCCCGGCGTGTTTCGCGGCCTCGTAGCAGTTGTCCTCAAAGATGTCCCAACCGCCAAATACGATGTCATTGAGTTCGGTCAGAGGCACGAACTCGCGAATGGTGGGCGTCCGGTTTTCGGTGCGTTTGCCAAGGCGGACGGTGCCCATCTCGGTCAGCGAGCCAATCGGCTTTGCCAGTCCTTTGCGGATCGCCATGACGCCGGCGATTGTGGTGGTGCTGACCGCACCAAGTCCAACCAGAAGAATGCCGAGTTTGCCGTCGGCCGGAGCAAGAGAAATACCGTTAGTCACGACGGTGAACTATATCATTCGGCCATGTTCACCATTCTCAAGATGCTGCGCCGGCAGAAAGGACAGCCGGAACAGGGCGCCGTGGCCATGCTCGGCATCAAGCCGGGCGACCGGGTGCTCATGCTGGGCGCCAGCCGCCCGGCACTTGCCGGCGCAATCGGTCACGTGACCGGCCTGAACGGCCAGGCGACCGTGGTCGACCAAGGCGAGGGGGCCGACCTGCGGGTCGCCATGGGCGCCGCCGAGGCGGGGGCCCTGGTCGACTTTGTGAACGCCCCGACAACAATGCTGCCGATCGACAATCAGAGCTTTGACATGGCCGTGCTGCCGAAGGGCTTGGCGGGCCTTGGCCCGCAGGCCCCCTCCGTGCTGGCTGAGGCGATTCGGGTGGTCCGGCCCGGAGGGCGCATCACCATCTGCGAACCCCTGCCTCGCCCAGGGTTGTTCCGCCTCGCGCAGACCGCGCCGTTGACGGATCCAAAAGACGTAGTGGCCAGGCTCACTGCAGCCGGTCTGCGCGCCGCACGGTACGTTGGATCACTGGACGGAACAGCATATTTCGAAGCCGCGAGGCCCAGTGGTGGTGCTCAATGGGTGCTCGAATGAGTGCTCAAGAGGGTGCTCAAGCCAGTGCACCCGAGCACCCGCTTGAGCACTACCTCAAGCACGTCAAGTGTCGTCCCCCATCGATTGAAATCGTCTCTCCAGTGATCCAGCCGGCGGCCGGAGACGCCAGAAACACAATAAGGTCGGCTACCTCTTCGGGATTGCCGGCGCGACCGAGCGGGTGGGTCGCCTTCGAATGTTCAAGGAAGGCGGCGTACCGCGTTTCGTCCATTCCGCTTCGCCGATGCAGATTGGTGACCACGACCCCCGGATTCACGGCGTTCACGCGCACACCGCTCGGGGCGAGGTCCAGTGCCGCACAACGAGTCAACTGGTCAACGGCGGCCTTGCTGACGCAATACGACAGCAACCCGGGGAACGCGCGCGTGCCAGCGACACTGGAAAGATTCACCACAGCGCCTTTGGTCTCCTTCAGCGCTGGAGTCGCCTGTCGCAGCAGCCGGAATGTCGCGCGCAGATTGAGATCCATCATGGCGTCAAACGCCTCGTCGGTCGTTTCGCCAATTCCCGCAGACGCGATGACGCCGGCTGCGTTGACCAACACATCAATGCGACCGAGGCGTGAGATCACCCCGTCCACGATGCTCGCGGATGCATTCGCGAGGGTGACATCCATGACAAGCGCCTCAGCTGCCCCGGACACGGCGCCAATGTCAGCACACACGTCGTCAAGCGCTGCCTGATCGCGTCCGACCGCCACCACCGTGGCACCCGTGGCTGCCAGTTTCAGGGCCGTCGCGCGCCCGATCCCCGATGAGGCCCCGGTCACAATGGCGACCCGCCCTGTTCCCCACATCGCACTGGTCGGAAGACTTGTCATGCGCGGAGTGTATCTCGGGGCCTGTTGGCGGGGTCTTCCGGAACCGAGATCCAAAAAGATGAGCGACTTTTATACGGTTCGTGAGGTCGCCGCGGCGGCCGACGTGCCGGAAGAGCTCGTCACCCAGCTGGTTGATTCCGACCAGATTCTCATTGTCGACGGTCTGCTTCGGCAGTCTGATGCCGTGGCGTTGGTGCGCAACCTTCAGTCAACGCCTGGCGGGCGGACGCCTCTGTCGCCGTTGCGCGAATCGCATCGGCGCGGCGGTCTTCCTCTTGCGGCGTCAGGGACGCTGCACGCCGCGCTTCTCGCGTTGGTCCTGGTGGCCTCATCGCTTGGTCTGTTGAACGCCAACGACACCGAAACGCAGATTGCCGAAAAGACGCCGGTACGAATGGTCTTCATGGTGGCACCCGGCCCCGGCGGCGGCGGTGGAGGAGGGGGCATGAAGATGCCCACTCCCCCGCCACGCGCGGAACGCAAAGCACCAGTCGTCAAAAGAACCAGCAGTCCCGTGTCACCGCCGCGCCCGTACCGCCCACCACCACGGCCGGTGAACCGGGAAGTGATGATGCCGCCGCGGCCCAGACCAGTTCCGCCTCCGGTTCAGGCCCCTGTCGTCGCGGTGCCCGGTGATGTGCAGGATGTGGTCGGCATCATCGACGCGCCTCCGGCGCCAGCACCTCCCAGTCCGGGACCCGGCACCGGCGGTGGGGCGGGCAGCGGTCAGGGCACCGGCCTCGGCGAGGGGACTGGCTCCGGCATCGGTGCGGGCTCGGGTGGAGGCACCGGCGGTGGGCCGTTGCGTCCGGGCAGCGGCATCGAGCCGCCCCAGCTGCTGCGCGAAGTGCGCCCGGTCTACACCGACGAGGCGCGACGCCGTGCACTGGAAGGCGATGTCGTGCTGGAAATTGTCGTACGTCGTGACGGCACCGTCGGCGACGTGCGCGTGTTGCGCTCACTGGGCAGCGGGCTCGAGCAACGCGCGATCGCGGCCGTCCGCCAGTGGAAGTTTTCTCCCGCGCGCCGCCTCGGGTCGGCGGTCGATGTGGTGGTCGAGGTCGCAGTCGAATTTGCGTTGAGGTAAGTGGCTAGTGAAAATGGAATCCTTGCTCGTAACTGTTCTGGTGGTCGCGCTGCTTGTTGCGGTGGCGATGTGTGTGTTTGCCTGGCGTGTCCTGCGACGCGATCGGGAACGCAGCGACGTGCGCATCGCCCGTCTGCGCGCGCTGGCGTCATCCCCCGACGACAGCCCGGAGCCTGACCTGGTGTTCGAGCCTGACTACGCGCCGCCCAGTGTGGGGTTGTTTGCCGCGCCGGCACCGGCTGCGTCCGGTTCTGGCTGGGGCACATTCGCGTTGGTTGTGCTGGTCTGCATGAGCATCGGTGCGGGCACGGTCTACGGCCTGTACGGCTCAGGAAACACCTTCTCGTGGCCCACACTCTCGGCATCATCACCGGCAGCGCCTCCGCTCGAGTTGCTCTCGCTGACGCATCGACGCGGTCCCGATGCCGACTTCATCGTCACCGGCCTTGTGCAAAACCCTCTCAACGGGCGCACGACGTCTGGCGTCGTGGCCGTGGTGTACCTGTTTGACTCGGACGGAGAATACTTCGCCTCCGGCAAGGCGGCCATGGACATTCCGGCCCTCGCCGCCGGCGACCAGTCGCCGTTCCTCATTCGACTGCCGAACATCACCAATGTTGCACGCTACCGGCTGGGCTTTCGGATGAACGACGGCGGGGTGTTCGCTCACGTCGATCGCCGGGGAGAGCCGCTCGCAGGCACAACGGCCGCGGTCGTCGAGGGACCCCGGTGAACGTCCGTCGCCACACGCTGGTCTCGTTTGTCGCGTGCATCGCGGCGGCTGCGACACTCGCGGCCGGTCAGGAAAAACCCACAGGACAGGGGTTCTCGTTTCGATCAGGCGTCAACCTGACCAACGTCACCGTGACGGTCACTGATGCCAACGGTCACACCGTGGCCGGCCTCAAACAGGGCGATTTCGAGATCTACGAAGACGGGGTATTGCAGCAAGCCTCTCATTTTGATGCCGAGCGCGTGCCGGTAAGCCTCGGCATTGCGGTCGACTCCAGCGGCTCGATGATCGGCGAACGATGGGTGGCGGCACAGGCCGCACTGCGCAGGTTTGTTGATGACCTGCTCGGGTCCAACGACGAAGTTTTTTTATACCGCTTCGACAACCGCCCCGAGTTGGTGCACCCGTGGACGCAGGACCGTCGCCAGGTGAGTCGCGCGTTGAGCAACATTCAACCGCGGGGCGGCACGGCCATGTACGACACGGTCGCCGATGCAATTCCGCTTGCGCAGCGGGGCTCGCAACGGAAAAAGGCTCTCGTCATCATCTCGGATGGCAACGATACGAGCAGCTCGACCAGCGTCCCTGAGCTCACGCAGATGATCCGCGAGAGTGAAGTGCTGGTGTACGCCATCGCCCTCGATGTTTCTGGCGCGTCGACCCGACCCGTTGGTTCGAGCAATCGTGCCGGCAGTTCAGGCAGCAGCGGGTCCAGTCGGCCGCCTGTCCCGTCACCCTTCCCCGGTCGCAAGCCTGCGACCGCGCCACCGCCTCCGCCGCCTCCGGTCACGCGCAGCCCTCCTGCGGGCGGATCGTCCGACCGGGTGAACGTGGACGCCTTGCGCGCCCTGACCGACGATAGCGGAGGGCGCACCGAAATCATTTACTCCCATCAGGACCTGGACCCGGCCACGGCCGGTATCGCCAGTGAACTCAGCCAGCAATATTTCCTCGCATACTCATCGGCTGCGCCGAAGGACGGGCGCTGGCACACGATTGAAGTACGGGTCAAAAAAGGCAACGGGACTTATCGCATCCGGGCGCGCCGAGGTTTTATCGCCTCCTGAAGTACCGCTGAAGTACCCTAGGGCGCGTGTCTGAGACCTCGTTCGTCTGGGCGGCCGCGTTGGGCCTGTCGGTGCTTGGCAGCATCGGTGGCCTGCTGGTGGCCGGCCTTCTGCTCCTCTTCGACAAATCCGTCCGCACCCGCGTGGTGCCGTGGCTCGTGTCGTTTGCCGTCGGCACACTGCTCGGCGCTGCCACACTCGGCCTGATGCCTGAGGCGCTGGAATCACTCGCCCCGGCACGCGCGTTTGCAGTGATGTTGGGGGGCATTCTCACATTCTTCGTGCTCGAAAAACTCGTCCTGCTTCGTCACTGCCATGACGAACATGAGTGTGAGGTACACCAGAGCACGACGACCCTTGTCATCGTCGGGGACGCGGTCCACACGTTTGTGGACGGTGTGGCGATTGCGGCCGCGACGCTGGTCTCGATTCCCTACGGTGTGGTCACGGCGATGGCCGCCATCACGCACGAAATTCCGCAGGAGGCCGGTGACTTCGGCATCCTGCTGGCCGCAGGTCACTCACGCCGCAAGGCGTTGATGCTCAATGCAACGTCCGCACTCGGGGGGCTGCTTGGGGCGGGGCTGATGTTGATGTTCGGTGCGAGTGTCCCGCTTGCGCTGCCCTACGTGCTGGCATTTGCGGCGGGGAACTTCATGTACGTTGCGATGTCAGACCTGATTCCCCATCTGCATCGGGGTGAGACAAACACCAACGGCCTGCGGCAAGTGGTCCTTATCGCCGCGGGCCTGGGCACCATTGCCCTGCTCAATCAGTATTTTGGCCACTGACGCTCGTCCGACTGCGGCCGCGCTGCCGACGTCGAATCACCCGTGACACTCGGACGCGCAGTCCTCCTCGTCGCCATTGTCCTGTTTGCAGGCTCGGGCTTGGACGCACAGCGGCGCATCCTACCGCAGGGCGCGGCCGTGCTCGGGCAGGTCGTGGACGCGCAAACGGGTCGTGGGCTGAGTCGCGTCATCGTAGAGATTGTCCAGATTGACGGGGCGGATCTGCGCAAGAAGCTCGTGACCGACGACCGGGGTCGATTTCTCTTCACTGGCCTGCTTGACGGGGCCTATCAAATCCACGCCTCTCGAAATGGTTACCTGAACGGCTCGTTCGGACAGCGGCGTGCGGCGGGCGACAGCAGCACGATCAGTCTGGTGTTCGGCCAGTGGGTGAACAACGTGGACATCACGCTGTGGCGACCCGCAGCGGTGACAGGGTTTGTCACCGACGATGCCGGGTCGCCGGTCGTCGGTGTCACCGTACGCGCGTACCGGCACGACCGCCGTGAGGGCCACGCGGCGTTGCGCGAGGCCGCGCGCGCCGTCACTGACGATACTGGGGCGTACCGACTCGGTGCGCTTGTTCCCGGCGATCACCTCGTCGGCATCTCCATGCCGCGAATCAACGATCGGGAAAGCACCGAGATCGACGACGTGGTGTTTGCGCCGATGTATTTTCCTGGCGCTGAGTTGGTGGCCGGCGCCTCAACCGTGACCACAGACGCCGGCCGCGACTTCGCTGGCGTCAATTTCACCGTGCCGACTGCGGCACCGCGCGATGTCAGAGGGCGCCTCGATCCGGCGAGTGTGCCGGAGGGCGACATGTCCGCCGTGCGACTCGTCCTCGCGCGCCCCCTGGATCCGGTTGTCGCCGAGGCGCCGGTGCATCGCATCCTGAGCGACACGGCACCCGAGCCGGACGGCCGCTTCGTCTTCCCGAGTGTGCCGCCCGGAGAATTTGTCATCGAGGCGATCTTGCCCGGAACCGGTCCCGAGGCGCCCTCACCCGGAGAACCGCCAGCGACTGCGCCACCGATCCGCTGGGCGCATCAACGTGTCAGTGTCGGCATCGGCCCCGACGAGGAGATCGCGGTGGTACTGCGTCCGGGCCTTACCGTTGAAGGACGGACGCGAGTGGTGTCGACCAACCGCAACGTGTTACCCGCACTGAGACTCGGCCTGGAGTTTGAGCCGCTGTTTGAAGTGCCCGGCATCCGCCCATTTTTTACGAGCACGACTGCGGAAGGTCACTTCCAGAGTGGAGCCGCGCTGGTGCCGGGGCGATATCTGGTGCGGGTTTCCGGCATTCCGCCAGGATGGAGGCTGCGTGCGGTGATCTCGGGCGGGATTGATGTGTCCGATGAAGGTCTCGACCTTTCGTCGGGCTACGCGCCACCGGATTTAACGATCGAACTCACCGACCAGCTCACATTGATTACCGGCACCGTTCGCGGCGTCGGTCCGCTGGCGGATGCCGGGGCAACCGTGTTGTTGTAGATCGGA
>JBKJTD010000025.1:0-4858 GCA_046590915.1 Vicinamibacterales bacterium | reverse complement strand
TCGCGACCCAATCAGTGATGCTTGCCGATCAGATACAGCAGCGGGAACAGGAAAATCCAGACGATGTCGACAAAGTGCCAGTACAGGCCCGTGACTTCGACCGGTGCAAAGTAGTCGGCGTTGAACTGGTTCTTCCACGCCATGCGCAGCATGATGAACAACAACACGATACCGACCACCATGTGAAGAGCGTGAATGCCCGTCATCATGAAATACAGCGAGAAGAACAGCTGCTGCGCAGGTTCCCGCGCACTATCGAAATGCGCACCCGGCACAAGGTGGTGATCGAACTTCGCTTTGTATTCGAAGTACTTCACCACCAGAAAAATCGTGCCGAAAATGATCGTGAGAATCAGGTTCGCAATCTGCGCCATCCGCGCGCCGACCTGGGCCGCCCGCACCGCCAACGCCATTGTCAGTGAGCTGACAATGAGCACAAGGGTATTGATGCCGCCAAGCACTTCATTGAGCTCGTTGCTGCCCGCGAGCCACGCGTCCGGATACATGTTCCGGTAGAGCAGATAGGCCATGAACAGGCCGCCGAAGAACATGACTTCGGTGACCAGAAAGACCCACATCCCGAGGATGGAGGCCTCCAACTGCTGCGCCATGTCGAAGAAATGATGCTGCAGCTTCGGATGGTGCGGCTGATGCGGGTCTGCGTGCCTATCTGGAGCGGACACGTTAGACCTCCCCGCCAGGGTGGACCGGCGTGGCCTTCGGCGCGCGACCGGCGTAGTGGTAGGCGTCCTCTGTCACGATGGGATCGACCTCAAAGTTCAGCGTAACCGGAGGAGACTGAATCTGCCATTCAAGGCCGGTGGCTCCCCATGGATTGGCGGGGGCATTGCGCGGCTTGAAGAGGGAGGCGACCAGGTAGAACACAATCAGCCCGTAGCCAAGGCCAAGCACGCTGGCACCACTGGTCGAGAGCACGTTGAGGATCTGGAACTCTTCGGGATACGCGAAGTAGCGGCGCGGCATCCCGAGGTAGCCAAGCACGAACTGGGGGAAGAACGTCAGGTTGAATCCGGCGAACACGAGAATCGCCGCAATCTTGCCGGCAGTCTCGGGGTACGTCCGGCCCGTCATCTTCGGCCAATAAAAGTGGATGCCCCCGAGGAAGGCCATCACGCCGCCGCCGACCATGATGTAGTGGAAGTGCGCCACGACAAAGTAGGTGTCGTGCAGGTGAACGTCCAGGCCCATCGCACCAAGGAACAGGCCCGTCAGGCCGCCGATGAGAAACAACCCCATGAAGCCGATGACCCAGTAGGTCGGCGATTCCCACGTGATCGATCCCTTGTACATCGTCGCCACCCAGTTGAACGTCTTCACTGCGGACGGCACGGCGACGATCATCGTGATGATCGAGAACACCAGGCCGGCGTAGATGGACTGGCTGCTGACGAACATGTGGTGGCCCCACACGAGGAAGCCGATGATGGCAATCGCAAGGCTCGAGTAGGCGACAAAGCTGTAGCCGAAGATCTGTTTGCGCGAGACCGCGGCCACGAGCTCCGAGATGACGCCCATGCCCGGCAGGATCATGATGTAGACGGCCGGGTGGGAGTAGAACCAGAACAAGTGCTGGAACAGGACAGGGTCGCCGCCCATGCGCGGGTCGAAGATCGCGAAGCCAAGCGCGCGCTCAGCAAACACAAGCAGGATCGTGATTGCGACGACCGGCGTGCCCAGGACCATGACCAGGCTGGTTGCGTACTGCGCCCAGATGAACAGCGGCAGACGGAACCACGTCATCCCCGGCGCGCGCATGCGGTGCACCGTCACGATGAAGTTGAAGCCCGTCAGGATCGAGGAAAAACCGGTGATGAAAACACCGAGCGCGGCGAGTGTCACGTTGGTGTTGGACGCGATCGAGCTGTACGGCGTGTAGAAGGTCCAGCCGGTATCGACACCGCCGGCAAAAACGGCGGCGAGCGTGAAGACCGCGCCGACGACGTAGATGTACCAGCTCATCAGGTTGATACGCGGGAACGCCAGGTCTTTTGCGCCAATCTGAATCGGCACCAGGAAGTTGCCGAGCACCGCCGGGATTGACGGGATCAGAAAGAAGAAGACCATCACGACGCCGTGCAGCGTGAAAAACTTGTTGTAGAGGTCGGCCGACAGGAAGTCGCCTTCAGGCGTCAGGAGCTCGGTGCGGATGCCACCGGCGAACAGGCCGCCGATCGCAAAGAAGATCGTGATCGAAATCAGATACAGGATCGCGATGCGTTTGTGGTCCTTGGTCAGCAACCACGACGCAATCCCGTGCGGGGCGTCCAGATAACTTGGTGAATTCGGAGTGCCGTGAGTCATAACGGTCCTTGCGCCTTACTGTCCGCCCGCGGTGCCCGCGGGTGAAACCGGCGCGGCCGGCTTCAATGTCTTGATGTAGGCGATGAGCTGCATCAGGTTTTCCTCGCTCACCGTCCCTTGGAAGGTCGGCATGATTGGCTGGTAGCCGAGTACGACCTTGGCCTGCGGATTCATGATCGATTCGCGCAGATAGTTTTCGTCTGCCACTACTTCACGGCCATCCATCAGCCGCACCCGGCTGCCGAAGACGCCGGCCAGCACCGGACCGCGGCCCGTGGTGTCGGTCTTGTGGCAGGTCACGCAGGCCAGATCGGTGAACAGTCGTTCGCCATTTTCGACGGCGGTGCCGGTCGATCGTCCGCCCGCCAGCCACGCTTCGTAGTCGTGTTCTTCGAGCACGGTCACGTGACCGATCATGCCGGAGTGCTGCGTACCGCAATACTCCGCGCAGAAAATCTGGTACACGCCTGGTTTGGTCGCCCGGAACCACATCGTGGTGAGTTTGCCGGGCACCGCGTCCATCTTCACGCGGAACGCGGGGATGTAGTAATCGTGAAGCACGTCTTCGGAACCGAGCGTGATCTTGACGTTGCGGTTGACCGGGACGTGCAGTTCGTTGATTTCGCGCACGCCTTCGGGATGCTGCACTTTCCACATCCACTGCTTGCCGACTACGAATACTTCCATCGAATCGGCTGGCGGACGCGCAATGTCGAAATAGACTTTCGCGCCCCACACAAACATGATCATCGCCAGAATGAACGGAATCACCGTCCACAGCAGCTCGAGGGCAATTGACCCGTGGATGTCCGCACCGACTTCATCCGGGTGACGACGCCGGTACTTGATCGCGAAGTACACAACCAGCACCGAGACGAGAATGGCGAAGAACGAGCAGACCGCCAGAATGAAGAAATAGAGGAGGTCGACCTCGAACGCAATCGACGAGGCGGCCTCAGGGAACAGGGGGAAACTGGACATCTACCGAGTACCCGTTGCGGTCGGAACGACCGCGCTGCGCTGCCGGCGATCGCGCCGCAGGTGGACAAGGACAAAAGCGCCGAGACCCACCAGGGTCACCACGGCTCCAATGCGGACAAAGGTCATGATGGCCACGCTGTATTTGCCCGTGGCCGGGTCGTAATGAAAGCAATACAGAAGCGCCTGGTCGACGAGCGTGCCGATCTGGCCCTCACCAGCGGAGGTGACGGCGAGCCGGAAGTCCATCGGCGCAAACTCGACGCCGTAAAGGTACTTCGAAACCTTGCCCTGCGTGGTCAGCACGGTGACCGCCGCCGGATGGGCGTACTGGTCAATCGCCTCGTCGTACACGTATCGGAAGCCCACGGCGTCAGCCAGCGTGTCTATCGACGCCTGCCGCCCGGTCAGAAAGTGAATGCCTGCGTCGGCCGTGGGCCGCTCGTAGTGCTTCACGTAGCCGGTCTTTTTGGCCATCGCCATTGCGGGGGTTTCACCCGGATCAAAACTCACGACCACCACATCAAATTCACGCCCGGCGTCAATCCGAAGCGGTTCCATTGATGAAAACAACCCGTTGAGCACCTGCGTGCAGAGCATCGGGCACTCGTAATAGACCAGCGCGAGCACCACCGGCCGTTTGCCGAAGTACTGGCCCAACGTCACGTCGCGGCCGTGCTCGTCGGTAAACTGCAGATCCATCGGCACGGCGCCGTCGAGCTTCTGATCGATCCGCACTTCCTTGAGGATCGGCAGCGGCGCAAGCGCCGGCGTTCCTGGAGGGCCCCCACCGGGCAGTGCGCGCTGTGCCGGCAACGACACCACGCCCGCACTGGCCCACAGGACCGCGGCACACGCAAGGAGTCGTCGTCTGGTCATGGCTATTGGCCTCCCGCCCGGACAGGCAGGCCCTGCTGGATCAGTTTGTCCTTGGCCACGTCGATCGGCATGCGAAGGGTGCCGGCGTTCTGATCGACCCAGCCGTACGAGACAAGCGTGTCGTGTTCCGTCGTGCGGAATCTCCTGAGATTGGCGGGCTCGTCCACGAGCAGCGGCGCCGCGGACTGATTACCCGACACGATGCGTCCATCCACGATCGACGGCGTCACCGGCGCGGCCGCCAGAGGCGTGCGCGCTGGATCGTTTTCTGTCTGGCGGGAGTCAAGAAACACGAAAAACCCCCACCCGATCAGGTAACAGACCAGCGTGACGGCCGTGAGAATGACCATGGACCAGCCGAGCCGGCCGTACTCGATGCCATCGCTCTCGGTGCGAGCCGGCGAGGCGTGGCCGTGATGGTTAGTGTCCGCCATTGGCAACTGCTTCCTTGAAATACGGATCGTTGGCCGGCACAAGTGACCGGCTGCCGAGGTTGCGATAGAACAGGAACAGCCATGGCGCCGCAAACGCGACCACCATCGCAAAGTCCATCCAGTGAAGCGTGTAGTCGTGGCGGAAGATCGGGCCGATCGTCCACACGAAGTCGATGATGCGCATCACGAGCACCAGGAACGCCACGCGGGAGAGCACGCGGCCGTGCCGCTTGAGGTCGCGCGAC
>JBKJTD010000453.1:0-9590 GCA_046590915.1 Vicinamibacterales bacterium | reverse complement strand
CTTCATGAAGCCGATCGCCGGGCGTCGGACCTACACCGTGCGCGCCGGAGATACCCTGACGAAGATCGCGGCGAGTGAGCTCAAGGACATCAACCGCTGGAAGGACATCTGGGATCTCAACCGCGACCGCGTGGCCAACGAGAACCTGATCTACCCGCGGCTCGTTCTGCTGATGCCGTCGTAAGGGAGATTATTCACAACGAGACATGGAGAATTTTCAGGTTTAAAAAAACTCCTGGAGTCTCCATGTCTCGTTGTGAAAAGTCTTACTCCCTGGCCTTGTGTTCGCGTTCAATGAGCACCAGCCCGGAGGCCATGCCGGCCGGCAGTCTGTCGGCCAGGTTGCCCAGGTTGAACCCTTCCCTGATCGTGCCGGTCACCGACACCTTGGCGCCGGTGCGGGGCACGCCCTTGTCGGAGTAGACCCACAAGGAGCCGGTTGAATCTTCGACCCGATACACACCGCGACTCATGATGGAGTAGCTGTCGCGGACATCACCCGAGATGGTGACCTCCCGGTTGCGGAACTTTGACGGGTCGGCCAGCACGTTATTGACGCGGGTGGCGCAGGCAATCGTGGCAATCAAGGCGACGGCCACAGCGAATGAGCGGATCAGATGGGGGCGGGACATGCTCCAAGGATTATGCCCGGGTCCGGTTCCGCGCTGTGCAATCCGAGACACTACTCGTCGCCCGGTTTCTGCGCCTGTTTGAGCCGGTTCATGCGTTCGGTCAGACGACGCCCCTGGTCGGCGTCAATCCCGTACACGTCCTGCCGGAAGTTCAACACCCCGGACTCATCGACGTGTGCGGTCCAGTAACCCAGATAGACCGGCAGGGGCTGTGTCAGCGACACGGACTTTTCCGTCCCGGCGTGCATGGCCGTGTTGATGGCGTCGGTGGTCCATTCGCTCTGGTCCTTCAACACATACTTTGCGAGCGCCATTGGATCTTCCACACGTACACAGCCGTGACTGAACGCCCGGCCCGCGCGGGCAAAAAGCGAGTCGGCCGGCGTGTCGTGCAGGTAGACGTTGTACTGGTTCGGGAACATGAACTTCACCAGGCCCAGAGAGTTGGCCTTTCCAGGCCGCTGGCGGAACCGGTAGCGGTCGAGGGCGGACTGATCCATGTCGGCGGCAGACACGGTCTGGCCGTCCTTGTCGACAATTTCCATGTTGTTGCGGGCAAGGTAGTTCGGGTCCTTCATCAGCCCCGGCAGGGTTTCGCCCTGCGCGATGCTGTCAGGCACGTTCCAATACGGACTGAGCACGACGTATTTCATCTCGTCGTTGAAGATGGGCGTCGGTGTGGCTGGCGTGCCGACCACGACATTCATCGAGAGCGGAACGTTGGTGCCTTCGTAGACGCGCAGCCGCATTTCAGGGACGTTGACGAGGATGTAACGGTCGCCCAGGTTCTGTGGCAACCACCGCCATCGCTCGAGGTTCAGTTCGATTTGCTGTATCCGCTTTTCAACCGGCACATTGAGCGCGGCGATGGTCTCTGCGCCAATCAATCCTGCAGCCGCAAGGCCGTGCCTGGTCTGGAACCGCTTGACGGCCTCCTGCAGCGCGGCGTCGTACGAGGCCGGCGCCCCGCCCGAGTAGTCGCCTGAGACCGAGAGCCTGTTCGCGAGCGCCGTCACACCCGGATGCGCTTGTCCCGGCTTCAGCTTCAGCGTCTCCGGCACCGTTGGCCACCCGCCGTTGGCGGCGATCGCACGATACCCGATCAGGGCCTCGCGCAGTTTTGCATACTCGCGATGCTGCGGCTGCAATTCGGTCAGCGCTGCTGCCACGCGGTCCTGCTCAACGGCGTCGGTCAAATGTGCGAGAGGATCAAACGTGTCGGGCGTGATCTTCCAGCGTTTGTCTGCGGAGGCCAGATCGGAAATGCCGTTGGCGACGTCAGCCGCGTGTTTGAGGTAGAGGTAGGTTAGCCACACGTCGAGTCGGCCGGCTTCCTGGGGATTAAAGCCCGGGTCGGTTAAGAAACCCTTGGTGGCTTCCTCGCGCCGGGTCTTGATGAGCGTCGCGCTGTAGAGCTCGGGATCCTGCCCGTGTTCATCGACGCGCTGCAGGGCGTCAACAAAGTGTTCCATCTGGTCGCGAGGTTTCGCGTCCTTGATCCACACTGGGGTGAACGCGCGCTGCTGGTAGAACTGCCGCGTCTGTTTCCACAGCGCCGTTCCTTCCTCGTCGGCGGTCACAAACCCAGGCCGGGCCGCATCGTCGAGCACCGCTCGCATGGCCTCGTCCATCTGGCGTCCCTTGGCGGCGCCTCCACATCCCCACACCAACACCGCGACACAGCTGAGGGCCAGATATTTCATGCCCTTGGATGGTACCGGTCGGATGGGTGGAGGGGGTGTGCAGTTCGGTACCTCCGTGGGGGAATGGGGCAATGAGGCAATGAGGCAATGGGGGAATGAGGCAATGGCAATGAGCCAATAATGGACGCGCAGTATGAAGCCGTGGATTCTGCTCGGTGACAGCCACACGCCCGACGGCACGCGCCTCACCTTGATGACGCGTGATCGTGAGCATGTGATTTTTGCCGACGGCAAGATCCTGATGTCGAGCAGGATGCATGGGTCGGAGGAGGCCCTTGCGACGTTGGCGTGCGCACACGTCAGGACCGCAGCATCTCCGCGTGTGCTGGTGGGTGGGCTGGGGCTGGGCTACACGCTCAGGGCGACACTGGACGTCCTGCCGAAAGGGGCCACGGTCGTGGTGGCTGAGCTGGTCCCGGGCGTCGTGGAATGGAACCGTGGGCCCTTGGGGCCACTGGCGAATCATCCGCTTGAAGACGCCCGCGTGACGGTGGTTGTCGGTGACGTGGCGGTGACGATGCGGAAGGACACCGAGGGGTTTGACGCCATTCTGCTCGACGTGGATAACGGCCCTGACGCGTTTACGTCGTCGCTCAATACGGGGCTGTACGAGAACCACGGCGTGGTTGTGGCGCGCACAGCACTGCGGCCTGGAGGGGTATTGGCGGTGTGGTCGGCCTGGGAAGACCGGAAGTTTGAACAACGGATGCGCTGGGCGGGATTTGCCGTGAAGGTGCACCGGGTCCGCGCGCGCCTCAAGCAGGGGGGGCCGAGGCACACAATCTTTGTGGGCGTCAGTCCGCCACGGCCGTGACGACGGCCACGCGACTACAATCGTGGGATGACTTTGCTGCTCACGCCACGCGAACGCGCCGACTTGAGGGCCAAAGCCCATGTCCTTGAACCCGTCATCCAGGTCGGGCAGGCGGGTCTGTCGGATGCACTGGTGGCGGAGGTTGATCGCGCCCTGCTCGCCCACGAATTGATCAAAGTGAAACTGGGAAGCGCGGATCGTGAGATCCGCGCCTCGCTCACTCAGGAGTTGTGTTCACGCACCGGTGCTGCAGAGGTGCAGCAGCTGGGCAAGGTCGTCGTGCTGTGGCGTCCACGCTCGAAGGACGACCAATAGGAAATGAGGCAATTGGCCAATGGGCCAATGCGTCAGAACCGAAGGTTCACACCGACGCGGATTGCCTGAAACTCAAATCCGCGGATGCGCTGCAGATCAGTGCCTGCAGGGTTCACCAAAATGAACGCGTTGGTCGCAGCGGCTGGGCCCTGTGATCGCACCGTGGCATCGTCTTCATCATCAAGCCGGGTGAAGAGGTACTCACCGGAGAGGCTGACTCGCGGAGTCAGGCGAAACTCAACGCCTCCGCCTGCCTGGAAGCCCCACGCCCGCGCGGGAGTGTCCCGCTTGACGAACGTATTGACCACATTGCTTGTCGAGAAGGTATGTTCCACACTGGCCGAAACCACGCCACCAGTCGCGTAGAAGAGCATCCGGTCGGCGCTCACACCGACACGACCGCGCAACGCCGCAAGGTAGTCCAGATCCCGGGTAAACGTGTAGAACGCCGGCGTCACGCTGAAAGCCGTCACCGCATCAGTAGCCTCCGTCCGGCCGCCTTCAAAAAGGGCGCCCAGCACCACGCGACCATACTGCCGGTCATATCCGATGCGGCCGCTGACGTCGTACCCGCGGGATTCATCTTCGGTGCATCCAGCAGCTGCCGTGGCATTGATTGCCGTGCCGCCACAGAACCCAGGCGCGAACGCATTGGCCCCTGCGGCCGTGCGGATCGTGTCGCCGAAGGTTCCGTCCAGATTTGTGTCGAAGCTGACGGTCTCGGAGGTGTTCTTGCGAACCATGCCCGCACCCGCTGCTCCACCGACGTAGACGCCCGTCCACGTCGGCGCCGATGCCGCACCAGTGGATTGCGCACTCGCCGTGTCGGGGCCGGCGCCCATTACTACTGCCACTGCCAGAGCTGTCGATAGGAATCTCATCATGATGAGCCTACGGACGCGGGCGCCGGCTGGATGGCGCGGATCACGAAAAACCCGAGCGGCGTCAGGTGCGCTTGGCCACCATGCGATACACCGCCAGGAGCAGGATGGCGCCGAGCAGGGACATGATGAAGCCGGCCGCGTCCTCAGGGCCGTAGAAGCCCAGGGCCTGGCCGATCCATCGTCCGAGCACTGAGCCGACGATGCCCAGAATGATCGTGATGATGATGCCGCCTGGATCCTTGCCGGGCATGAGAAGTTTCGCGATGACGCCAACGACGAGGCCGAAGATGATTGTGCCGATGATTCCAAACATGCGTTGACGGTATCACCGGCGCCTCGGGCGAGGCTGTTCCCTTCGATACTGCTGATCACCCGACCGACTTGGTCAGTTCCAGGCCCTGGGCGATCTTTTCCTTGATTCGCTTGATCCATCGCGCCGTGTGGTCGGGCGAATACCCCCCGGCGCGAAAAGCGTCGTTCCACTGCTGATCCGTCAGCGCGGCCAGTCGATCACACGCCCACCGCACATGCGTGGGTGTGACGGTGGAGACGACATCCTTGTAGATGCCCTTGTAATGGAAGTCGACTTTGTCGCCCTCGATTGATTTGATGAAGCCCTGCTCTTCGAACCCGGTCAGGTCATTCCTGGTGCCCTGGCCAAAGCCGCGGAGCCTGAAAAACTTCAGGACAGACGGATACGTAAATTTGCCCAGAGAGGCACCAAGGTCGCGCACCACAAACAGGCGCGACACGCCGTTCACGGGGGTATCGAGTTGGTAGATCTTGTTATTCGACTGCTTCCAGTCCCAGTTGGTCAGGAGCAAGTTGGCGACGATGAGTCCGCCGTATTCGGGCATGCCGACAAAGGGATTGGCGTGCCAGGGCCAGTCGCCGACGACTTCCTGACCCGGCAGGTCGGGCCGGAAGCGCCCTGGAGGCTGTGAACCGCTCTGCGCCCCTTTGAGCGACCATTTGTCGAGCAGGTAGGTCGGGGGCTGATGGAAGCCGATCGCCCAGAGGACACGTGAGGTGACGACTTCGGTCTGGGCCTCCGGACCAGTCTTCACGCTCCACTCCATCCCGTTGGCGTCGGTGACGTCGAAGCCCGGGCTGAAGCCGGTCACGTCCTCAGAGACAAACGTGAACTCACGTCCGGCGGGCGTGAGCTCTTTGCCTCCCGGACCGTGAAACAAATCACGCGCCTGCTCGGGGGCCTGCCAGAGTTCGGCAAGCACCGCAGGCTGCGCCGGGGTGACCTGCACCTGTTGAACGGTGCGGGCACAGGCGGTGGCCGTCACTGCAAGCGTGACGACAGCGAGGAAGCGAGCCAGATGCGTTGACGGCATTAGAACGGCGCTCCCAGCGCGGCCACGAGGCGCCAGCCTTCTCGGCCATGCGACACGTCGGCGCGTAGCGCATGCCGGTCCTTGAACCAGTACCGGGCGCCGAAGCCGACCGACGTCAACGTGGATTCGGCGCCGGTCGGCACCGGCGGGCGCTCGAAGTGACCGAAGTCAACAAACAGCACCACGTCCACCGGACGCCAGAGACGCAAGCGCGATTCAACGGTCGCTGCGGTGAGTGACTGGCCGCGGAACCGGTAACTGGCGAAACTGCGGAGGCTGTCAGATCCTCCGAGCGCGTGTGCGAGCTGGAATGGAAATTCGCGCTCGTCGGTCATCGCGGTGTATGACCCTAGAACCCGGGCGGCAACCACATGCCGCAACGTCCCGACCTGGCGATACGTCTGGAGGTCAAAGCCGAAGCGGGAAAACGACGTGAATGCATCCGACCGCGACATGAAGCGTCTCGCTGTGAACGACGCCACCGAACCTCTTTTGGGGCGCCACGGATGATCGCGACGGTCGACGCCGGCGCCGATGCCGCCGACGATGTAGCGCGACGCCGTCGTCAGGGACTGGGAGATGCCGTCGCTGAACACGGTTTCCGTGTTGGGGCGGTCGTCGTGGGTGCCGGGGAAGGGGTCGGTCTTCAGGTATCCCAATCGCGCGCTGAATCCGAGGGCGCTGATGGTCTGGAGTTGATAGACCGCGTCTGTTCCGACCACGGTCTGCCCATAGTCAGTCCGAACCGTGGTCTCAGGCGCCGTGTTGCCGTACAGGCTCAGGGAGGGCAGGCGTCGATACCGCTGCTCCACATAGAGAGCCCACCCCGCTGAGTCCGAGGACGGCAGTTTCATCGTTGACGTGAACTTGTCATCGCCCGGTTCCAGTCGCATCCGGGTGCTTCGATTGGTCAGGCCCCCCAGTCGCACCGTCAGGTCCTGATAGTTCCTGAGGGAAATCATCGCGTCGACGCCGACGCCCATATTGAATCGGCCCACGCGATCGGTCTGAAATTCGAATCCAATGGCGGGACCCGAGCCGGAGGCGACGGTGCCGACGGTAGGCTTGAACCCTTTCCATTCCAAGTTGCCGAAACGCTCCAAGAAGGGCCGGCCGGGCGTACGAGGCACTTCGGCTGCCGGGACGGTGGCCGGAATGGAGGTGGTTTGTGCCAGCGCGGTGGCCGGCAAAAGGAGTGCGGCAGCGAAAAGTAGTGATCCGGTTCTCATATCGACTCCGTGGATGCGTGGTCTTGCCACGTTCAAGCAAGGGATTGCCCACAGTGGGCAGCGTTGTGCCGAATCGGCGGTTATGGAGCCCGGAGGCGCCGTTTGGCTTCCCGCAACGCGAGGTGATCGCGGCGCGACATGTCCGGCACCGAAAGATCGAGGCTTTCGAGCGCCTCAATGGCAATCCGGGCCACCACCAGGCGGGTAAACCACTTGTTGTCAGCCGGCACGATGTACCAAGGTGCCGCTTCCGTACTGGTGGACTTCATGACGTCGGTATAGGCCGCCATGTATTTTTTCCACTTCAGGCGCTCATTCACGTCGTTGACGGAAAACTTCCATCGCTTCGCCGGGTCGGACAGGCGCATGAGGAAGCGGCGCCGTTGCTCGGCCTTCGAGACGTTCAGGTAAATTTTTCTGATGACCGTGCCATTTCTGGCCAGGTACCGCTCTATCGCGCAGATGTCCTCAAACCGCTCTTTCCAGATCTTGGGCGTAATGCGCGACGCCGGCAGGTTCTGTTTCTCGAGCAGCTCGGGATGGACGCGTGTGACAAGCGTCTCCTCGTAATAGGAGCGGTTGAACACGCCGATCCGACCGCGTTCGGGCAGGGCCTTGAGGCACCGCCACATGTAGTCATGGCGCAGTTCCTCGGCCGACGGGACGGTGAATGAAAACACCTGCGTCGCCTTGGGATCGAGCCCCCGCATGACATGTTTGATGGCGCTGTCTTTTCCCGCCCCATCCATGGCCTGAAAGACAAAGAGTACCGACCATCGATTCTGGGCGTAGAGCAGTTCGGTCAACTCATAAAGGCGCTTGACGCTGACCGCGAGCATTTTGCGTGCGTGTGTGGACGACTCCAGGGGGGCCGTATCTGCCGGGTCGTAGGATTCCAGATTCAGTCTGCTCGAGGGTTTGACGCGAAAGCGCTCGACGTTAAGGGGCCGCATACGTTACAGGTATGTAGCAAGAACCGCTCCAGCTCCAGAGGTTTGAGCGGTGGCACACCTCTTGCTACATCTCGAGTCGTGCATATCAAACATCTCGTCACGCCCGCTGTGTTGACCCTGTCTGTTATTACAGGGTGTTCGAGCAAGGCGATCGACCCCGCGAACCCGACCACGGCCACCACGCCGCCGCCAACGCAGGTCGGGCCGCTCCCGTCGACCACGCAGGGGCCGCCAACCACTCAGGTGGCGAAGGAGATGGCCGAGTTTGTCGCTCGTGTCGAAGCCTACAACCAGCTCCGAGAGAAAGCGACGGGCCAGCTGCCGCGGCTGTCGGAGAAGGCCACTGCAGAAGAGTTGGACAAACGTCAGCTTGCGCTCGAAGCCCTCATGGTCGCTGCGCGCAAGGGCGCCAAGGCAGGGGATATCTTCGTCCCTGACATGCAGACGGTCGTCCGCGCCCTGATGGCGCGCGTTTTTGCCAATCCCGCACAGCGCGCGGAACTTCGTGCGACCATCGCTGAAGAAAATCCGACAGGTCTCAAGTTGGTCGTCAATACCCGGTACCCCGATGCGCCCGTGGTTACCATGCCGCCCGAGGTGCTGAAGAACCTGCCCACGTTGCCAAAGGATCTGGAATACCGGTTTGTGGGTGAGTCTCTCATTCTTCTCGACACCCGTGCACACCTGATCGTGGATGTCATGTCATTTGCCTTGCCAAAAAACTAAGCCGAGAATGTTACGTATGCGATTGCTGAGTGCCACGTTAACGATCGGGATTGGTGTGTCGCTGGCCTCCGGGTGCCAGAGTGCTCCGGTCGAGCCTGTTGTTCTGACGAAGGGCGAGACCGGTGCATCGAAGATTGGTGCGACGTTCCCCAATAACAAAGAGTCCCTGAAGTTTGCCGTGCTCGGAGATTTTGGATCCGGATCGGCGGGGCAGTATCAGACCGCCGCGCGTATGGCGGAAACCCATTCCTCGTTCCCGTTTGAAATCGTGCTGACGGTGGGCGACAACATGTATGGGTCGCAGCGCCGCCAGGACTTTATTACCAAGTTCGAGGTGCCGTACAAGTTGCTCCTGGACGCGAAGGTGAAGTTTTATGCGTCGCTTGGCAACCACGACATCCGCGATCAACGCAACTACGAAAATTTCAATATGGGTGGGAAGTTGTACTACACGTTCAAGGCCCCGCGCCAGAATGTGAAGTTCTTCGTGCTGGAGACCACCTACCCTGAACCGGAACAGATCAAGTGGCTGGAAGAGGAGCTCAAGACCTCCACCGAAGACTGGAAGATTGCCTACTTCCATCATCCCCTGTATTCCTCGGGAGGCCGGCACGGCTCGGATGAACAATTGCGCGACAGTCTGGAGCCGCTGTTCGTCAAATACGGCGTGAGCGTCGTGTTTAACGGACACGACCATTTCTACGAGCGCACAAAACCTCAGAAGGGGATCACCTACTTTGTGACCGGGTCCGGAGGCATGCTCCGCCCTGGCGGGTTCAGACCCAATTTGCCGTTTTCCGCAAAAATTAACGCGAGCACGATGGTGTTCCTCGTCGGCGAAATCCTCGACAACAAGATGTATTTCAAGGCGATTTCCCGCGAGGGCACGTTGGTGGACGAAGGTGAGATTACCCGCCGCGAAGCGCCGGTCGCGGCCGGCGTCATGGAGCCAGTGCGATGACGAAAATGACCGTTTGCACCGCGATGC
>JBKJTD010000224.1:0-7891 GCA_046590915.1 Vicinamibacterales bacterium | reverse complement strand
GTTTCCTACTACAAGGGTGAAAACGGCATCCATGTCATGAGCCGCGAGAAGCCGCTGCTCTCGGTGCCATCGGCCGACTTCGGTGCACCCGGTCCCATCGTGGACTTCCAGCCGCCTCTGAGCCACACGCTGGCACGCGACAACATCCATCGCAAGGGCCCGTGGGAGAAGCTGATGCTCGACGGGCGGCCCCCGGTCAATCTGGGCGTCACCAGCGGCGGCGATTTTTTCGGCGGCACACAAATCTCATTCACCGACGTGCTCGGCGGCAAGCAGTTCAACTTCTTTGCGTCGTCTGTGTCTCAATACAGGACACTGGCTGCGACATACATCAATGTCGAGAATCGCTTTCAGTATTCCGTGCAGGCGTTTTCGCAGGATACGTTTTACTACGGTCAGCTCGCCAACTACCTCTACAGCCAGGGACTCGTGCCGTTTCTCGATCGAGACGATGCCCTGTCGGTGCGCACACAACGCGGGGTGACCGGGTTCACGATTTATCCGTTCAACCGGTACAACCGTCTTGAGCTGTCCGGTGGATACGTCTACCTGCGTGAAAAATACGCCAACGACGTCCTGCAGCAGATCTCGGATGAGTTCCAGGAGGAGAACTTCGGCACGACGCTGTATCAGACGGGCCACGTCGTCCCGCTCGGTCTGTCCTTTGTGCACGAGTCGACGGTGTTCCGCGACTACGGCCCCGTCGCCGGCGCAGCGGCCAACATCGGCGTGCAGTACTCGCCCAAGATTGGCAACTCGCTGACACGGCGCACCATTGAAGGCGACCTTCGGTACTACCAACGCCTCGTGGCCAACGGCGTGCTGGCCTTCCGTGCGCGTGGTCTGCAGAGCTGGGGCACCAATCCGGACTTCCTGTTCTTCGGCGGCAACTCGGAAATGCGCGGCTACGAGTACCTGGAGTTCATCGGGCACAAGGCGTTTTTTGCCAACGTCGAGCTCCGCGTCCCGCTGATTGAAGCGATGCTCACGCCGTTTGGTGTGCTCGGCGGGCTGCGCGGCACCGCGTTTTTCAACATTGGCGGTGCCGGCATTAACGGCCAGTCGTTCAATCCGTGGATTCGCAAGGAAGAAACGATTCCCGTGCTGCTCGATTTCGACTTTGACCCCCGCACGGGTCTTGCCACGCCGATCATCCAGAACGTGCAGTTCCAGGGCTTCCGGCTCAAGGACGCGCGCGCCTCCTACGGCGTCGGGCTGCAAAGCTTCCTGCTGGGCTTCCCGATGCACTTCGACTGGTCGTGGAAGACCCACCTCAACCGCGACTACGAAAACCTGATCTACTTCTCTCAAGGCGGCAGCGACGCCTTCCGCAAGATGAAGTTCTCGTTCTGGATTGGCTACGACTTTTGAGCACCCCAGCGGATTCGTATACAGAAATGGTGCAGGTCGTGCTGCCCAACGATGCCAACCCGTTGGGTTTCATCCTGGGCGGCACGGTCATGCACCTGATTGACATCGCCGGCGCCATCGCGTGCCACAGGCACACGCGCAGCCTGCTGGTCACGGCGGCGGTCGACGACCTGCAGTTCCTGCACCCGATCAAGGTCGGCGACATGATCATCCTTCAATCGCGGGTAACCGCCGCGTGGAAGACCTCGCTTGAAGTGGAGGTCGAGGTCTACTCGGAAGAAACGCTCACCGGCGTGCGGCGCATGACCAGCCGCGCGTATCTGACGTTTGTCGCCATCGACCGCAACAGCGTCAAAGTCCCGATCCCTCCGCTCGAACTGACCACCGACGCCGAGCGAGCAAAGGCCGAAGGTGCCCAGCAACGACGCCGCGCGCGGCTTGCGCGAAAAGCTCAACCGTCCTAGAGATGTTCACAACGAGACATGGAGGGCTGGGAGTTTTTCTTTAGAAAGAAATTCTCTCAGCCCTCCACGCCTCGTTGTGAATTTATACGTTCCTGAGCCGCACGCGCCGCACGGAGTGATCGGCGCCTTTTTCCAGGATGAGTCTGGCGCGATCGCGTGTGGGGAAGATGTTGTCGCGCAGGTTGACGCCGTTGATCGACCGCCAGATATCGCGCGCCGTGGTCAGCGCCTGGACGTCATCAAGATCGGAGAAGCGATGGAAGTAGGACCGGGGATCGCGGAAGACCGTTTCGCGCAGCGCTTGGAAACGTGCGATGTACCACGCCTCGATATCTGCCTCGTCGGCGTCGATGTAGATCGAAAAGTCGAAGTAGTCCGACACAAACATGCGCGCGGGTCGGCCCGACACGCCGTCGCCCGTCTGCAGCACGTTGAGGCCCTCGACGATGACGATATCGGGGCGGTCCACGACCTGGAAGTCGCCCGACACGATGTCGTAGGACTGATGGGAGTAGACCGGCGCGTGCACCGCGCCGCGCGCGGCTTTGACGTCGGCCATGAACTGGACGAGTTTGCGGACGTCGTAACTCTCCGGAAACCCCTTGCGCGTCAACGCGCCACGTTCTTCAAGCACGCGGTTGGGGAGCAGAAAGCCGTCGGTGGTGACCAGGTCCACGCGCGGGTGAGCGGGCCAGCGCGCGAGCAGTGCGCGAAGAATCCTCGAAAACGTGCTCTTGCCGACGGCGACGCTCCCCGCGACGCCGATGACATACGGAATCGGAGCCGGGAGACTGCCGAGAAATGTATCAGTCGCTTTGTGCAGCGTCTGCGTGGCCGAGACGTGCAGGTTGAGCAGTCGCGACAGCGGCAGATAGATGGTCTCGACTTCCTCCAGGGACACCCGTTCGTTCAGTCCCTGAAGTTCGGCCAGGTCGGACTCACTGAGTGTCAGCGGGGTGGCGGCTCGCAGTGCCGCCCACGCCCCCCGGTCGAAGTCGAGATAGGGAAACGCCACCTACTTCTGGTAAAACGCCGTGTTCTCCTCGATGAAGCTCTTCCACTTGTCGGGAACCTCGTCGAGCGCGAAGATGGCCTCGACCGGGCAGGCCGGCACACACGCGCCGCAGTCAATGCATTCGTCCGGATGGATGAAGAGCATCTTGGCCGCCTCGAATCCCCCTTCGTCCTTGCGGGGGTGAATGCAGTCAACCGGGCACACGTCCACACAGGCGGTGTCCTTGGTGCCGATGCAGGGCTCGGTAATGATGTACGCCATAGTGAGAGCATTTTATACGGAAACTGCCCCGCTTCTGTTTGAGGAGGATGTTTTGAGCACTGTCGTTCGACTGAAAATTGTCCCGTTCGCTGCAGCCCTGTGGCTGCTTGTTGGCCTCCCGCCAGGCGCCGCAGCCCAGGCTACCCCGCCACCCACGGTCAGCATCGAGGAACTGGATCTCGATATCAACGAAGTCGTGCCCGACTTTGCGCTGACGGCGCTGCCAACGACGCTCCGGATGCCGGCCGGCAAGTTCGCCTTCCGGATGAGTCACAGGTTTTCGCGGCCCATCGCCGGCACCTGCCCGGACACGGGAGCCAAGCCTGATGGGTGCGGCGGGGTGGGTGCGTTCGTGGAGAACTTCTTCGGATTCGACAGCTCGTCAAAGGTCGGCTTGGAACTGCGATACGGGGTGATGCCGGGCACGCAGGTGGTGCTGCATCGCACCAACGACCGTGCCATCCAGGTCATGGCGCAGACCCAACTCTTGGCCCAGCGCGGCATCGCACCCACCGGCCCGGTGTTCGGCATTGATCTGGTCGGTGCCGTGGAAGGGCAGAACAATTTCCGCCGGGATCACACGATCACCGCCGGCGCCATTGCGAGCTATCAGGTGCGCGACCGGGCCACGGTCTACGCGCATCCGATGCTGCTGTTCAATTCGAATCCGCTGTCGGACACCATCACCGACGACAATCACACGGTGATGCTGGGGTTTGGCGGTCGTCTGCGACTGGGGCAGTCTAAGATGTATCTGGTGGCGGAAGCCGCGCCACGGCTCGCGGGTTTCAAACCCGGTGTGGATCACATCTCGTTTGGCTTCGAAAGCCGCGCGGGTGGGCACATGTTCCAGCTCAACGTCTCCAACTCGTTTGGATCCACACTGCGCCAGGTGGCACGTGGCGGCCCTGGCAACGGCGACTGGTTCCTTGGCTTCAATCTCTCACGGAGGTTTTTTTGATGCGTACTCACAGCCAGCTTCTGCCACTCGGCGCTCTGCTCATGATGATCGCCTGCGGCGGTGGTGGGGGCACCCCCACGACGCCGACCACTCCGACCACCCCGACGGTCACCAATACGATCACCATCACGGCGCAAGGCGCCTCTCCGCGCAACATCCAAATCGCGGTCGGCTCACGCGTCAGCTTCGTCAACAACGACTCGCGCACCCACAACATGGCCAGCGATCCACACCCCGAGCACACGACGTGTCCGGAGCTGAATTCCATCGGTCTGCTGACACCAGGTCAGACGCGCGAGTCAGGCAACCTGAACACGGCGCGTACCTGCGGGTTTCACGACCACGACAATCCCGGCACGGCCAGCCTCAACGGGACAGTCACGATTCGTTGAGATCAACCATCCCACTCCGACACGGGCGCTGAGGGACGGCACGTAAACGATTCCACCACCCCCGTCGGCTTGCAGGCCTGCACGTAGGCCTGACGCCAGCGGGTGGCGAACGCCTCGGCATCGTCCGTGTGCGCAAGTGCCCAGACGCTGCCGCCAAACCCGGCGCCAAAACCCGACGCGGCAAAGGCGCCGTGCTCGTAGGCGAGACGCGCGAGTGCGCAGGTTTCGTGAATTTGATTGCCAAGCAGTGTCTCGGCGTCGGCTTGCGAACTGCGCGTCAGCTCCCCGACCATCTGTTCATCCGCCAGTGCAAAAGCCGCGGCTGCGAGCGGCACACGCGCGAGTTCGCGCGAAAGCTGCGACAGTCGGCGTTCCAGATCGGCCACGGTGAAATCAGGCACGGGCACACGCGGCAACGCGTCGAGCAGACGCTGTTCTGCATCCGGCGCGCTCGCGAGCGCCGCCGACAGGGAGGGATTGGTCGAGCCCGTCTCCCGTTGCCAGATTGACACCAGCGCGCGTACCGCCAGTGAGCCGCGGTTATACCGTTCGCGCACCGAACCCGCTTTGTCGGCATGTACACCGCTGGAGAGAATCACAAACGTCCAGCCTGGAGGCATCGGGGTGTCACTCACGCGCTGCACCGGCATGAAGCGGAAGTGGCTCACGTGCTCCGCCCTGCACCCGATGATCGCTGTGTGATCCTGACTGCCGCCGTGGGTCCCGACACCCGCGGTGCCGGCGAGGTTTTTGTAGGTGAGGCCGTTCTCCATACACCCGAGATACCACGCAAGGTCCTCGGGGCTGGTGATCGATGCACGCCAGTCCGTGCGGAGACTGGCTCCTGAACGCCGAATCAACGCGGTGGCCAGGCCCACCACGAGCGCACTTGAACTACTGACACCGGCGGCCCGTGGAAGATCACTCGCAATGGCAATATCGGTGCCCAGGGGAAGGCCGGGGAAGTTGCGCGCCAGCCGCCGCACGGTGACGGCGGCGTAGTTCACCCAGCCGCGCCGGGGTTCCCCGTCGTGTGCGGGAATCAGCACCTCGTCGTGGTGACGCGCATCAATCACACGCAGGTCATCATCGCGTCGGGGGGCCGCGACGACGGCAAATCCACGTGGCACTGCGGCCAGCAGCGACTGGCCCCCGGCATAGTCGGTATGTTTGCCGAAAACCTCGATTCGGCCGGGCACGTGCCAGCGCCATTCGGGCGGGCGTCCGGTACGCCGAACAAACTCTTCCTCTGCGAGCGCCACCAGCGCTTCGCGTCCGGCCGGCGCCTCACTCATGGACGAACCTCCACGTGCTGTAACCGCTTCACCACACCTGCCACATCTTCCCGTCTGGACAAGTCCAGGACCGGTCCCCGCGCGGCAATCGCGCGGATGCGCGTCCCCCGCGTGATCGCGAGACGAATCGCCGACGGCAATTCGTATTCTCCCCGAGGCGAGGCCGGCACGTCCCGGCACGCTTGCAGCACCGACTCATCGCCGCGCCAGCAGTTCATGCTGATCAGCGCGCGCGGCCCCGCCGCGTCGATGGCCTCACGACCAGGCTTCTCGACGATGTCGGCGAGAAGGCCGCCGGGGGTGACGTGCAGCAGCGCAAATGATCCGACGCGCTCCGCGGGAATGCCGCTTGTGCGCACGAGATCGTCACGTTCGTACACCGGAAGCGCCGGTCCGTCGGCGTCATGGAGCGCTCGGAGCGCGGCCACGCCGTACAGGTTGTCCGCGTTGAGCACGACAAACGGTCGCTCGCCGATCCACGAGGCCGCCGACGCGACGGCATCCGCTGTGCCATTGGCCGTCTCCTGCACGACAAACGAGATCCGCAGTCGGGTGGGTGCGCCCTCGCCACGGTAATATTCACGCAGCGGTTGAGGGCTCCTGTCGGTTGGCGCGGGGGGCACGACGAGTGCCACGTCGAGAAAGCCCGCATCGGCCAGTTCGCTCAGGACGTAGTCGAGAAACGGGCGAAGCCGGCCGTCGGGACCTGGCAATGGCATCATGCCCTTCTGCCCCATCGCCGCCGCACGTGCTTGTGCAGCAGTGAGCCCGGCACCTTCACCGCTCTGCATTCGCGTGCCCAGTCCACGCGCAAGAATGACGGCTACGACGGATTGGTCCACAGGGACGGCCAGAGGCGACGAAGCAGGAAGGCGCTGGTCGCACAAATGACGCCCGAGATCCATGCGCTGGTGGTGTGGCCAAGCAGAAAATGTCCGGCACCGAAGAGCGCGCTGTAGACAAGCACACATCCCAACGCCCACGCCGTGAATGACGTGTGCAGGCCGTCGAGTGGCGCCAGGTTGTCGCACTGCCGACGCGTCTCGGCCCATCCCGGACCGGCCGGGCGCGCGAGGCGATAAAATTTCTGCAGTGTTTCGGGATTGGTTGGCTCAGTCAGGTACGCCACGGCGATCCAGACCACGGTTGTCACCGCGACCGTCGCCATGAGCGTCACATGACTTGGCCACGCGGTGCCTTGGCGCTCCATGTAAAACACGACCAGCGCCAAGCCGAACGAGCTCACCATCGCGGCGATTTCGCTCCACGCATTGATGCGCCACCAGAACCATCGCAGCAGGTACAACAGCCCGGTGCCTGCGCCAATCGACAGCAGCAGGTTGAAGCTCCCCCGTGCCGACTCGAGCACCAGTGTCACCAATGCCGCGATCAGCATCAGCAGCGCGGTCACGAGGCGGCCCGCCATGACGTAATGCGCCTCAGACTGCCCGGGTCGCATGAACCGCCGATACATGTCGTGCACCAGGTACGACGTGCCCCAATTGAGATGGGTGGAGATCGTTGAGACGTACGCCGCAAGCAGTCCCGCCACCATCAGCCCGAGAATCCCGGCGGGCAAGAACGTCAACATGGCTGGATATGCCATGTCGTGTCCGAGCATGCTCTGATCCACGTGCGGCAGCGCGCGCGCGATATCCGACACTTCAGGAAACACCAGCATGGAACACAACGCCACGATGAGCCAGGGCCATGGACGGAGCGCGTAATGGGCCGCGTTGAAGAACAAGGTGCCTGCAAGCGCATCCCGCTCGGAGCGGGCGGCCAGCATGCGCTGCGCGATGTAGCTGCCCCCACCCGGTTCCGATCCCGGATACCACGTCGACCACCACTGGACGGCAAGCGGCACGATGAAGATCGGCAGTGCCACTCCCCAGTCGCTCAGGTCCGGCATCATTGCCAGCGTGCCTGCGGGAATTTTTTCAATGAGGCCGTCGAGGCCGCCCACCTCTGGACGTCTCAGCGCATACACCGCCGCGGCAATCGACCCGGTCATCGCGATGCCGAACTGAATGAAGTCGGTAACCAGCACGCCCCACAGACCGGAGACCGCGGCGAACGCGATGTTGATGAGGCTGCAGATGAGCAACGTCTGGCCCATCGGCCAGCCGAGC
>JBKJTD010000149.1:0-2789 GCA_046590915.1 Vicinamibacterales bacterium | reverse complement strand
GTGCGACGGCCGCAACCGGCCACGATGCGGATGACGCCGTCCACACACCATGACGATTCGCGTGTACGAACACGTCTCGTCGGTTCACCTTGCCTTCCACCTTGTCAATCCGGGAAGGGTCCACGTCCGGAGATGGCTCGATGCCGAGCCGATAAACGGCGGCACTGGCGGCGCGTACGCGATCGAAGAATGGACTCGGCTGTCCGATGATGCGGTGGAACTGGCCGCCCGCCATTTCCGCCATCAGCTGTCCGCCAGACAGGAACATCTTGTTGTCTTCGAGCCGTCGCTGTGGGGCACCGATGTCGGTCTGGGTGACGGATTCGGTCGCAGACCGGCGGCCCCCGTCGGTCAGGCTCAGGTCACGTTCTTCCATCAGGACACTGACCTGTACACCTGCGGCGGCCGCGGCGCGCGCCACCGGTGTGAGTTGGCTTGAATCCCGGCCGACAGCCAGCCCGTCTGATAACACCACCAGGTGCCGCAGGCCCGTCGCCGCCCGCATCGCATCGATGACTGCCACATACGACCCGACCTGCCTCCTCGTCGTCTGCTGCGTGCGCGCGGCAATGGTCCGTGCCTGGGTGTTCACCTGCCCGGCGCAGGTGTTGGTGGCGATCAGCACCTCGACGACCGCAGCATTGACGGCCGTACGATCCCCGTTAAAGCAGGCGCGGGCAATCGCGGTCTTGAGTTGATCGAGATCTCCGTTGGCGATGTCGATGGCCTGACTGATGCCCACCGATCCATCGGCATCAGAATTGGCCGGGTCAGTCGCATCGGTTCCAGGCGGCGTCAGCGACTGAGGATCGCTCGATTCGCCGGCCGCGTGGTCAAGCGCGGCCAACACCTTGGTCCGGTCAGCGGACGGGTTGACCACTGGCGAACCACTCGTCGTGGCCAAACCCACCACATCGGCCGCCGGCAGACTGTTGACGAAGGCCTTCGCCGCCAGGAACATCGCCTTGCCGCGCATTGGCGCAAACGACAGGTCATCGATGAGGAGCACGAATACGCGGTCTTCACCCTTCTGTCTGGCGGCGGCCACCACGCCTTCGTTGGTGACGACCTGTGTGCCCTGTCGCGCACCCTCTGCGACTCCTGGCATTCGAGGCACGACTGCAGCCGCGGTCGGCGCCAGTTCAGCGGCCGCTTCGACGAAGGTCAGCACCTTGACCGGGCGCACCGTGCCGTTGAGCTTGACCTCGAAGTCCCCTGCCGCCAGACCCGGCACCGGCTTGCCGTCATCGTCCAGGACCGACACGTCGACGGTGATAAGCGTGACGGCGCTGCGAAAGGTCGGCTGTGCCTGCTGCTCGGCGCCGAGGCTCGCCGCAAGACCAATCACCAGCAGGAGTGAACCCGGGTAGCGGAGACGTTCGCAAGTGCGCATGGGGTGGGGTCATGGTAACTCCACACTTGGGCTGGGTGTAGGATCGACGCTGGGTCCTTCCCGGTCTGGAGTTTTCATATGCGTGGCAAGCGCGACGTCCTCATTCTGGCTCTTGGCCTCGGCGCCCTCTGGGTCCCCAACGTCGCCACGCAATCACCTCCGACGACGCAGTCACCTCCCCAGGTCATGTTCCGCACGACCACGTCGTTGGTCGAAGTCGATGTGGTGATTCACGACAAGAAGGGCGACTTTGTCGGCGGATTGGTGGCGGATGATCTTCAGCTGTTCGAAGACGGCAAACTTCAGAAGATCGAGCAGTTCTACATGGTGACGCACGAGCGCGGGGGACAGTTGATTCCCATCACCGGCGATCAGGACGTGGCGCCGGAAGACCGGGCACGACGCATCTTCGTGGTGATGTTCGACGAACCGCACCTGGCCCACGAATCCCTGATGCGCACCAAACAGGGCGTCATCCAGTTCATCAAGGAGAACATCGGCCCCGGCGATTTTGGCGGCATCTTCCAGAATGGCAGCATGTTCAACGGACGGCTGACGACGAGTGCGGCCGAGTTGCTCGCTGGCGTGAGCAAGGTGAGCGTCGGATTCGAGAATCGGCAGTCACTGCTCGCGACTTTCAGGGAATTTCCGAGAATCCCCAGCGAGATTGATGCGATGCGCATCGCCGAGGGGTCCATCGAAGTCGCGCGCCGGATCGGCGGCCAGGTCTGCAAGGACGACCCCCAAACATGCGCGCTCAATGGCGGCCTCGAGCAGGTAGAAAACCTGATTCAACAGAAGTCACGGTTGTATGTGCGCCAGGCCCGCATGTTGACCTACAACACGTTGCAGAACCTTCGGTATGTCGTGAGCCGACTCAGCCGGATCCCCGGTCGCAAGACACTCGTGTTCATCTCAGAAGGGTTTTTCGTCGAAGAGTCCAGAGCCGACCTGCTCGCCATTGGCGCGGACGCCGCCCGAGGTGGCACCACCATCTATTCGATCGACGGGCGTGGCCTTGTCGGCTCCCCCAGTGCGACGTCAGATGTGCTGCGCACCGAGGCCGGGCGCTCAACCGCGTTCGACAGCGGTGAAGGGGCACCGTACCTTCTGACGTCGGCCACCGGCGGCATCGGCATCAAGAACATCGACGACATCGGACGCGCCTTCAACATGGTGGTGCGCGATACCAGCACCTACTACGTGATTGGGTATCGTCCTGATAACGGCGTGATGGACGGAAAGTTCCGAAAGATCGAAGTCAAAACCACACTGTCCGGCGTGAACATCCGCTCGCGCAAGGGTTATGCAGCCGTGGCCCTGCCGCCGCTGCAGGCCGTCCGCGAAGGTTGGAAGAAGTAGTAAGGCCCCACGCACGAAACGGCCTCATTTAATC
>JBKJTD010000105.1:0-11856 GCA_046590915.1 Vicinamibacterales bacterium | reverse complement strand
CCGACACCATGGAAGGGTTGCTCACGCTGGCGGGTGTGGGGCGCAAGACTGCGAATCTGGTGTTGATCCTGTCGCACGCGTCGAAGAGCAATATCTGCGTGGACACCCATGTGCATCGCATTTCCAACCGGCTCGGATGGGTGAAGACCAGAACGCCTGAAGAAACCGAGCACGCGTTGTATAAGGTCATTCCGAAAAAGTGGTGGCCCGACGTGAATCTGTATTTGGTGACCTGGGGGCAGAACGTCTGCAAGCCGGTGTATCCCAGGTGTCGGGTGTGCGTCGTCTCGCCCGAGTGTCCTCGTCTTGGTGTCACAAAGGAGTCTCGCGCATGAAACACGTAGTGATGGTGGTGGCGATGTGTACGGTGCTGGTCGCGGCGCATCCACACGCGGAGCAGGGACGTGGCGCGGCAGCAAAAAATCCCGTGCTGGTTCTCGACACGGCACGTGGCGCGATTGAGATCGAACTGCTGCGTCAGGAGGCGCCCAAGACGGTGGAATACATCATCGGTCTGGTGAGAAAAAACTTCTACCGCGGCCTGCGGTTTCATCGTGTCGAACGCACGCTGGTCCAGATTGGCGACCCCAATTCGCGAAACGTGCAGCGCCGAAATTTGTGGGGACAGACAGGCACGACGCCGACTGTGGGCGTGCTCGAAACCTCCAAGCGTGCGTCACATACACGCGGAGCGGTGGGACTGGCGCATGCGGGAAACGCCAAGTTCGCCAGCAGCCAGTTCTACATCATGAAGTCGGCAAGCCCCGGACTTGATGGCGACTTCACCGTGTTTGGCCGTGTCACCGCCGGCATGGCGGTCGTGGACGCGCTGAAGTTCGAGGACGTCCTCAAGCTCGCGACGATCAAATAAGTCTGCCCGGGGCAGGGCGCACGGCGACCAGTCCCTGCAGGTCCGGGTACCGCTCGACCATCTCTGGTTCGTATTCGCCGGGAAGGTCCTGCCCCACCTGCGACTTCAGAACCGCGGCGTTTGCGACCGCCTTTGCCGAGTAGTGATTGTTCAGGAACGCCATGACGCGACGGCCTGCGGCCGACGCGTCCTTGGCGCGGTCCGCGAACGGCCGCAGCTCGGAGGGCGAATACAGATAGTTGTAGCGATCCTCTACGGCCGCGTGGTGCCACCACGCCGCCGCGTTGCGCCCGTGTAGTCGCAGGTAGATGAGCTCGGAGGCGATTTTTGGCAAAATCGCCTCCGAGCTCATTTTCAGGGTCTCCGGGTCGTCGGCGACGACGAGCCCGGCGCCGGTGGGGGCGAGGCGGGTGGCGAGATCGCCGCCCGCCTCGGACCGTCCGTCAAACCACGACGCGTGACGCAGTTCAGCCACACACGGGTACTGCCGCAGTTGGCCGAGCAGCCACGACAGGTAGTCGCGCGTGGCCGGCTCGGCGTGCAGACTTGGGGGGAACTGCAGCAGCAGGGCGCCCAGGCGCCCTGCTGCCGCAAGGGGGTCAATGCCGGCGCGAAACAGGTCGATGTCTACCAGCGACGGATTCCACTCCGATCCGCCGGCCTTCTTCAGATACATGTCCGGGTGCGTGAATTTCTGATACAGCTTCACGGCAAACAGAAAATCCTCCGGCGTCCGCTCCACCCATTTGGCGACCTGCGCCGCCTCAGGCATCCGGTAAAACGTCGAGTTCACCTCCACCGCGTCGAAGTGTTCCGCGTAATAGGCGAGCTCATCAAACCCGCGTGGCCGGGGCTTGGGATAAAACACGCCGTTCCACGTGCCTGCGCCAGACGGGTAGCTCCACCCGCTCGTCCCGATTCGAATCATTTCCGTCTAGGGTAACCACTAAAATGGTGAAGCGTGCTGCAAGTCTTCGAAATCTACGTCTCCATCCAGGGCGAATCGACACACGTCGGGCGCCCGTGTGTGTTTATCCGCCTCGCCGCGTGTGACTTGCGGTGCTCCTGGTGTGACACCCCGTATGCCTTCACCGGCGGAAAAAAAATGTCCGTCGACGAGGTGATGGCTGAAGTCCGCGCGCTGCAGTGTGGCCTGGTCGAACTCACCGGCGGTGAACCACTGCTGCAGAAGGAGTCCATTCCCCTCATGCAGCGCCTGCGCGACGAAGGCTTTGAAGTTCTGGTCGAAACCGGAGGCCACCTGCCGATTCACGACCTGCCGGCAGGCGTGCACGCCATCATGGACGTGAAATGTCCCGGCAGCGGCGAGGACGCAAAGATGTATTGGCCAAATTTGGATGTGCTGTCGAAGGCGCACGAAGTGAAATTTGTGATCAAAGACCGCACCGACTACGACTATGCGCGCGACGTGATCGCCAGGCACGACGTCGCCGCCAGGGCGGGTGACGTGCTGCTGTCGCCCGTGCATGGCGTTCTCGCCGCCGCCGATCTGGCGCGCTGGATGCTCGCCGACCATCTGCCTGCGCGGCTGCAGATCCAGACGCACAAATACATCTGGTCGCCGGAGACGCGCGGGGTATGACGCGCGCGGTGGTCCTGCTCTCAGGTGGTCTTGATTCCACCACTGCCGCCGCCATGGCCCGTCGTGAGGGGTGGGATCTCTATGCACTGACCCTGCAGTACGGCCAGATCCATTCCGCGGAACTGGAGGCCGCGCGCCGGGTCGCGGCCGCACTCGGCGTGACGCGCCATGTTGAACTGGCCGTGGACCTGTCGGCGTTTGGCGGCTCGTCGCTGGTGGGCGACGGTGAGATCCCGAAGGACAAACTTGGCGATAACACCGTTCCGAGTACGTATGTGCCCGCGCGCAACACCGTGTTTCTGTCGCTCGCACTGGCTTGGGCGGAGGTGCTTGAGGCCGAGCGCATCGTCATTGGCGTGAACGCACTCGATTATTCGGGGTACCCGGACTGCCGCCCGGAGTTCATCGCCGCCTTCGAATATCTCGCGAGTCTTGCGACACGGGCGGGCGTGGAAGGTCGGCCGCTCCGCCTGTACACCCCCCTCCAGCACCTCTCCAAGGCGGGCATCATCCGGCTCGGCCGCGAACTCGGGGTCGATTATTCGCTGACCCACAGTTGTTATGACCCCGACACGGCCGGCCGTCCGTGTGGTCACTGCGACAGCTGCCTGCTCCGAGCGCGAGGATTCGCCGACGCAGGATTCCCGGACCCGGCGCTATAGAATCGGCGCGTGTCAATTTCCTTCCGGGCGCAGATCCTGGCCGCCGCGTTCGGCCTCTGCGTACCGGTGTGGTGGCTGATGTACGTTTCGTCGGGTGCGACCTTCAAGGAACACCAGCAGTACCTGCAGGCCGAGGAGTCTCGTGTGGCCGCGTTGGTCAGGGCACGGCTTGACGATGCCCCGGAGGCCCGCGATCGAATCCTCTCGGAAACACTGGCGTCACTGCCCGCTGACAGTCGCGTGGTCGTGACACCGGCCGGCGACGTGGCGGTCCACTTTCCGGCTCGCACCGCCTGGCAGCGCACCTGGCTCATCTATCGCCGCAACTACCTCGTCGTCATCGGCGTCACCCTGACCGCCATGGCGATCGTCTTTCTTTTGTCGCGGCGCTGGAGGCTCGGACTGCGCGCGCTGGAACTGCAGGCTCGGCGTGTCGGCACAGGTGAGCGCAGTGACGTGCCGGCGGTCAGGATGCCGTCGAGCGAATTGGTCAGCCTCCAGGCGTCATTTACCGAAATGGAAAACAACCTGGTGTCGCTGCAGCGGCAGGTGGTGCGCCAGGAACGGTTGGCTGCGATTGGCACCCTGGTGTCGGGAATCGCCCACGAGCTGAATAATCCACTGCAGGCGATCGCAGGACGCGCGCAGTTGCTCAGCCGTGAATCGTCGCTCGGACCCACGGCAGGAGCGGATCTGGATTTGATTCAGAAGGAAAGCGCCCGAGCGAGTGTCATCATCAGAAACCTCGCGCGTTTCAGCCGGCAGGACAACGTCTCGCCGTCGCCGATCAGGCTCACCGAAGTGGTGGCGTCCGTCGTCGAGCTGCGTCACCATCAGCTTGATGAACTTGCCATCCACCTCGTGATCGACGAACTATCGCGCGCAAGTGTTCTGGGCGTGCTGACGGAGTTCCAGCAGGTCCTCCTCAACTTCGTCGTCAATGCCGAGCAGGCCATGGCCTCGATGAAACGCGGCCAGCGCATGCTGACGATCCGCACGCGGGACGTGGATGACGGCGTCTATTGTGAAGTCGAGGACACGGGACCCGGCGTGCCTGAGGAACACGAAGCAAAGTTGTTTCAACCATTTTTCACCACGAAACCCGTTGGCGAAGGCACCGGTCTCGGTCTGTCGGTCAGCTACGGCATCATCGAGTCGTACGGCGGCCGCATCGGGTACCGCCGCAGCGACTCCGGCGGCGCCATTCTCTGGTTCGACGTGCCCACCACCCACGCCATCCGCCTTCGCTCCGACGGAGCTACGGCGGACTTCGCCCACACCACCCACCTATGACCCGCCTGTATTACACCGACTCGATGCAACGCACGTTCTGGTCGAGGGTCACCCGATGCGACGAGGCCGATGGCCGCGTCCGTGTGGTTCTTGAATCCACCGCGTTTTACCCCACCTCAGGCGGCCAGCCCTATGACACGGGCACGCTGGGCTCCGCGTCGGTCCTCGATGTGGTGGACGATGAGCATGTCGGAGTGGTGCATGTGGTGGATCGCCCGCTGGCCGTCGGGGAGACGGTCTCGGGTGAGATCGACTGGTCGAGACGGTTTGACCATATGCAGCAGCACACCGGTCAGCACATTCTATCGGCCGCATTTGACCGGACGTGCGGAGTCCGAACCGAAAGTTTTCACCTGGGGACAACCAGCTGCACGATCGATCTCGCGCGAGAAGTGACGGCGACCGAGATTGCGACGGCCGAGCGGGTGGCCAGCGAGGTGGTCTGGGACGACAGACCTGTCACCGTGACCTTTGCGACCGAGCAGGAGGCGGCCGCGCTCCCGTTGAGAAAAGAGTCGCTGCGCTCAGGCACGTTGCGACTGGTGGATGTCACCGACTTTGACCTTTCGGCGTGCGGCGGCACTCACGTACCCCGTACCGGCATGGTGGGCGTGGTGGTCGTCGCTGGATGGGAGCGGTTCAAAGGCGGCAGCCGCATTGAGTTTGTGTGTGGAGGCCGTGCGCTGGCGTCGCATGCGCGGCTTCGCGATCAGATCACCGCGCTCGTCCGACAATCGACCGTCGCACCGCACGAGCTCGCAGGCGCCTTCGAGCGTCTGCAGACCGACAACCGCTCGGCGCAGAAGACCATTCGGGCGTTGCAGGAGGAGTTGGCGACACATCTGGCGTCGACATTGGTGGCCTCGGCTGAAGACGTTGGCCAATTCCGGCGGGTGCTAGTAGAGCAGAACGGATGGGACGCGGTCGCTCTCAAGTCATTGGCTTTGGCGCTCGCCTCTCATCCCGGGATTGTGGCAGTCGTCACCGGTAGCGGTACTCCTGCACCCCTTGTTGTTGCGCGCGCAGCAGACGTGACGTTTGATGCGGGTGCATGCGTGAAACAGATCACGGCCGCGCTGGGTGGACGAGGCGGTGGTCGATCCGAACTTGCGCAGGGTGCCGCGGCAGATGCGAGTGCGATCCTGGTGTTTGCCCGTGCGTCGGTCAGGTAAAGGGATACAATCCGCCTTTCAGTGTTTGACGCTGTTTTTCAACTCCTCTTCAAGTATCAGCCGCTGGTCTTTGAACAGGGAGACTTCGTGTGGGGAAGCTCCCGGTGGATGTCCGCCAGCGTGCTGGTGGCCACTGGAATCGCCGCGTACGCACTGTTCACCTACCACAGCATTCGCGGACACCGTCCGCGCGATCGTGCCGTTGTCATCACACTGAGACTCGCGGCACTCGCCGTGCTGGCCATCTGCCTCTTCAGGCCGATGCTCGTGCTCAAGGTCGCAGTGCCGCAACAGAATTTTGTCGGCGTCCTGCTCGACGACTCGCGATCGATGCAGGTGTCGGATCTTGAAGGCCTGCCGCGTGGCAACTACGTGCGCGACAACTTCGCATCCGCCGATGGTCAGGTCATTAAGCAGCTCTCGGAAAAATTCGTGGTGCGTACCTATCGGTTCTCCTCGGTCGCGGAGCGCCTGGATGCGGGCCAGGGCCTGACGTTCACCGGGACCGGCACCCGCTTGGGTGATGCGCTGGGTCGCGCGCGTGATGAGCTGGCCGGCCTTCCGCTGTCGGGACTCATTGTGGTGACCGACGGCGCCGATACGTCCGACGGCGCACTTGACGAGTCGCTGGCGTCCCTCAAAGCCGAGTCCATTCCGGTGTTTCCGGTGGGCGTGGGTGATGAGGCGATGACACGCGACGTGCAGGTGAGTCGTGTCGAGACACCGCGCTCGGCCCTCAAGGGGACGTCGCTGGTGGTTGATGTGGTGATCACGCAGACCGGCTTTTCCGGTCGGGTCTTTCCGCTCATCGTCGAGAGCGAGGGCCGCGTGGTGGACACGCAGGACGTCACGATGCCGCCTGACGGTGAAGCCTCGACGATCAAGGTCCGATTCAAAGTCGACGAAGGCGGCCCGCGCCGATTCAAATTTCGCGTGCCGGAGCAGCCGGGTGAACAGGTCCAGCAAAACAACAGCCAGGAACAATTGATTGATGTACTCGATCGCCGCGTCAAGTTGCTCTACCTGGAGGGCGAGCCGCGGTTTGAAGCGAAGTTCATCAAGCAGGCACTCGAGCGTGATCCAAACGTCCAGGTCATATTGCTGCAGCGAACCGCCGCAGCGACGCCATCGGCCCCGCCGAAGTTCCTGCGCCTCGGTATCGACACGCCTGACGAACTGCTGGATGGGTTTCCGGCCACCGAGGAAGCGTTGTTCGCGTACAGCGGCTTGATTCTCGGCAGCGTCGAGGCCAGCGCGTTTACAGCCGAGCAGTTGCGGATGATTGCCGACTTTGTCGGCCGCCGAGGCGGTGGACTGCTCACCCTCGGTGGTGCACGTGCGTTTGCTGAGGGCGGTTGGGGCGGCACGCCGGTCGCCGAAGTGTTGCCGGTGACCCTCAACGCCGGTGCCAATACAAAGGCCGGCAGCTATTTCTCCGAAGTGTCCATCCTGCCGGCGCGCGCCGGCACAGCTCATCCCATCGTCCAGATGGCGTCCACGGAAGCCGCGTCGCTCGAGGCTTGGCGCAAGTTGCCGCCGCTCACGAGCGTGAACCTGATTCAGTCGGTCAAGCCTGGCGCGTCCACACTCCTGACTGGTGAGGATGCCAGAGGGGTTGACCTCGTCATTCTTGCGGCCCAACGGTATGGGCGCGGAAAGGCGATGTCATTCGTCGTTCAGGACTCGTGGTTGTGGCGCATGCACGCGACGATGCCGGTGACCGACGCAACGCATCATAATTTCTGGCAGCGATTGTTGCGGTGGGTGGTTGACGGCGTCCCTGGCAGAGTCGATCTCACGCTGTCGCCCGATCGGGTCGAACCCCGTGAGCCCGTGACGTTGACCGCACAGGTGGCCACTGAGACATTTCAAGACGTCAGTGATGCGCGAGTGGTGGCCATAGTGCGTTCGCCGACGGGTGTGGTGACCGAAGTCCCGATGTCCTGGACAGTCAAGCGTGACGGCGAATACAGCGCCGTGTTTGCACCTGTCGAAGAGGGCCCGCACGAAGTGCGCGTCACCGCGACCAAGGATGGCAGCACCCTTGGCACGGCCGTCGGACACCTGCGAGCGGCGCCCAGCGACCGCGAATATTTTGATCCCTTCCTCCGGTCGTCCCTGCTCAAGCGCCTGGCCGATGAAACCGGAGGGCAGTACTTCCGGTCGTCGGATACGTCGAAGCTGGCCGAAGCACTCACGCTGAGCGGTCGAGGCGTCACCGTCGTAGAAGAGAAAGACCTGTGGGACATGCCGGCGTTGTTCCTGCTGCTTGTGGCCTTCGCGGGTGGGGAGTGGGTTTACCGGCGCGCAAGGGGCTTGGCATGACGATGACACCAATACATCGGTGGTCGGCCGCGTTTGTCGCGGGGGCCGTCCTCATCAGTGCCGGCCTGACGGTGCAGGCGCAGCGGGGGAGCAACCGCCAGCGGGGTGGAGGCGAGCGCTTCCAGGGCCCCGCGATGATCGAGGGCAACCTGCCGTACGACGGGCGGTTCACCTTTGTCCGCCTGAGTTACACGAGTATGAGTCGTCGGGGCGGCGCCGCCTGGGCGCACGACTACCCACGGGGCGAGCGGCACTTCATGCGGATCCTCAATCAGGTCTCCCTTGTGCAGCCGCATATGGACGCCAGCAACGTCATGGCGCTCGATAATCCGGAGTTGATGAAATACCCGGTTGCCTACATGGCCGAGCCTGGATTCTGGACCATGAGTGAAGCGGAACTGGCCGGGTTGACCGCCTACATCACCAAGGGCGGCTTCCTGATCTTCGACGACTTCCGTGGCGATGATTGGTACAACCTTGAACTGCAGATGACGCGCGTGTTTCCCAAGGCCCGATGGGTGGACATGACCGCGGATCATCCCATCTTCCATTCGTTTTACGACATCGAGAATCTCGATCTTATTCCGCAGTATTTCCAGGAGTATGGCACTCCGATCTTCCGCGGGTTGTTCGAAGACAACGACCCGAGCAAACGATTGATCGCCATTGCCAACTACAACACCGACCTCTCGGAGTTTTGGGAATTTGCCGATTCAGGCGTGCGCGCCGTCGAAGAATCAAACGAGGCCTTCAAGCTCGGGGTCAACTACATCGTGTACGCGCTGACGCATTAGGTGGGTGGCGTAGGTGGAGTGGGTGGTGTGGGCGAAGTCTCGCCGTAGCTCCGAAGGAGCGTAGGCGGATGGCGTGGGTAGAAAGCGAAGGGACGAAAACGTGAGTGTAGACACGCAGACAGTCGTGAACATGGAGTCGGCGGACGATATCGCGCTCGCCGACAAGATGAATGCCGCCCGCGGCCAGATCATCACCGAGCTCAAGAAGCTCATCGTCGGTCAGGACGACACGGTCAACCTGATCCTGTTGTCGCTCTTTGTCGGCGGCAACAGCCTGATTGTCGGTGTGCCGGGCCTGGCCAAGACGCTGCTGATTCGGACGCTGGCGCAGGTGCTGGAACTCAAGTTCAACCGCATCCAGTTCACCCCAGACCTGATGCCGTCCGACATCACCGGCACGGACATCATTCAGGAGGACGCCACGACCGGGCGCCGGCAGATGACGTTCTCGCCCGGACCCATCTTCGCGAACATCGTGCTGGCGGACGAAATCAACCGCACACCGCCCAAGACGCAGGCCGCGCTGCTCGAAGCGATGCAGGAACACCGCGTCACAATTCAAGGCCGCACCTACGAACTGGCCGAGCCCTTCTTTGTGTTTGCGACGCAGAACCCGATCGAGCTGGAAGGCACCTATCCGTTGCCGGAAGCCCAGCTCGACCGCTTCATGTTCCACATCATCATCGAGCACCCGCCCGAGGATGAGGAATACGACGTCGTGCGCACGACCACCGCGATTCTGGATCCGGAATTCAACCGTCCTGTGAGCGGTGAGCAGTTGGTGGCATTCCAGAAACTGGTGCGCCGTGTGCCCGTGTCGGAACCCGTCATGCGCTATGCGTTGCGCCTGGTCCGCACAAGCCGTCCGAAATCTCCTGAGGCGCCCGAGTCGGTGAAAAAATACGCGGCGTTTGGCGCATCGGTCCGCGCCGCGCAGTACCTCATCCTTGGCGCCAAGGCGCGCGCGCTCACGAGCGGTCGCTATCACGTGAGTTTTGACGACATCAAGGCGCTCGCACACCCGGTGCTCCGGCACCGCGTGCTCACCAACTTCCGCGCCGAGTCGGAAGGCATCACGAGCGATGTGCTGATCGATGACCTTCTGAAGGTCGTCCCACTTCCGCGTTCGGGAATGTAGGGCGTGACCTTCAGGTCCGCCACGGAGATGGGCAGATAACGATGGAGCGCCGGGAACATACGGGGGCGATGGCCGGGTCGAGGTTCGTCGACCCGACGGTCCTTGCACGCATCGGCAACCTCGACCTGATTGCGCGACACGTGGTGGACGGCTTCATCAACGGCCTCCACCGCGCCCCGCACTTCGGCGCGTCGATCGACTTTGCCGAGCATCGCGGTTATGTGCCTGGCGACGACATCCGTCGTCTCGACTGGCGGCTGTACGCACGCACAGACAAGTTTTACCTGAAGCAGTACGAAGCAGACACGAACACCAACTTTGCAGTGTTGCTCGATATCTCGAAGTCGATGTCGTTTGCGGGCGAGGGGCGCGTCTCGAAGATCGAATACGCACGGTATCTCGCCGCGTGTATGGGCTACATGGCTCATCGCCAGCGCGATCGTTGCGGCATCGTCACCTTCGACGAGGACATCGTCACCTACGTGCCGCCGTCGGCGAAACATTTTGATGTGATGTTGCACACGCTTGATCGTGCCGAACCGGTGCGCGCAGGGCGGTTGCGCGCGCCACTTGAGAAGATTGCGGAACACTTCAAGAGACGGAGCGTCGTGGCGCTGATTTCGGACCTCTACGAGGAGCCGGAGGAGATCATGGAGGCCATCAAGCCGTATCGATATCTCGGCAATGACATCATGGTGTTTCATGTGCTCGACCGGGCCGAACTGGAGTTTCCGTACCGGGAGTCGTCACGTTTTCAGGATCTCGAGACGGGCGAAGAGATTCCCGTCGTGCCGGAGTCGCTTCTGGCTCAATATCGCGAGCTGATTCAGGGCCACATCGAGTCGCTGCGCGCCAAGTGCTCGGAAATCCGCGTCGACTACACGGTGGTCGATACATCACGGCCGCTCGACGATGCCTTGTTCAGTTACCTGGCACACCGCGAGCGCACGATGAGGGTGAGATAGGCGATGGCATTCCTGGCACCCTTGTTCCTGATGGGACTGGCTGCGCTGGCGGTGCCGGTGCTTGTGCATCTGATCCAGCGCGAGCGGAAGACGCCCATCGAGTTTCCTTCGCTGATGTTCGTGCGCCGCATTCCGTATCAGTCGGTGCAGCGGCGACGAATTACGAACTGGCCACTGTTCCTGCTGCGTTGTGCCGCCATCATCCTGATCGTGCTGGCGTTTTCACGGCCGTTCCTGACGCAGACACCGGTGCAGGCGGCGATCGCCACTTCGGGCGCGCGCGAGGTCGTGATCCTGCTCGATCGGTCGGCCAGCATGGGCTATGCCGATACGTGGCAGCGTGCGCAGGCCGAAGCCACTCGTGTCATTGACAGCCTCGGAAGCGGCGACCAGGCGACGCTCGTGTTGTTCGATCGCAATGCTGAAGAAAACGTCCGCGCCACTGGCGATCGCACACGCCTTCGCGCCGCTGTTGAGGCGGCCGACTTGTCGTCGGGCGCCACACGTTATGCGCCCGCGCTCAGACTCGCGCAGAGTCTGTTGTCGCGGTCGACACTTGGCCGGAAGGAAGTGGTCGCCATCAGCGACATGCAGCGCAGCGGTTGGGAACGACCTGAAGAAATCCAGTTCCCGGAGGGCACGACGTTTATACCGGTGTCGGTGGCAGCGGGGGATCCGGTCAACCTCGCGGTGACGTCCGTTGCGTTCAACCGCGCACGGTTTGCAAACGAAGAACGCGTGACTATTACGGCCGCGCTCACCAACCGGGGGTCGGAGACCGTGTCGGATGTGCCGGTGTCGCTCACGATTGACGGGATTCAAACCGGATCCACACGCGTGACCTTGCCGCCTGGCGTGGCCACACCGCTGTCGTTTCCTGCGTTTACCCTGTCGCAGGCATTTGCGCGAGGCATCGTCACCGCCGGCGCCGATCCATTGGTGGCGGACAACTCGTTCAATTTTGTCTTGTCGCCCACGCGGCCCTCGCCGGTGATTGTGGGCACCCGTGACGGCGGGGCGGCCACCGAGAGCC